>DASQHK010000694.1:0-4795 GCA_035632135.1 Bryobacterales bacterium | reverse complement strand
GCCATCTTCGCCCTCTCGGAGGCCGGCCGCGCGCGCGCCCACGAATACCTCGCCGTCAATCAGTACTCGGGCCGCGCGCCTGTGCCTATCGACCAATACGTAGGGGCCGTGACCGCCCAGCGCGCCAAAGAGGGCTGGCTGACCAAGGATGCCCTCGCCGGCGCCTTCTCCCACATGGTCATCAACGACCTGATCCTCACCAAGATGGGCCCGGCCGTCAATTCCGGCAAGTCGTTCCTCATTTACGGCCAGCCCGGCAACGGCAAAACCTACCTGTCGGAAGCTCTGCAGAACATCGAGCGCTCCTGCGTCTACATACCCTATGCACTCGACGTGCAGGGCCAGATCATCCAGATGTACGACGCGATGTACCACAAGAAGGTGGATGAGGACGAAGAATCACAATCCTCGGTCTCCGTCGAGCCCCTTTATGACGGCCGCTGGGCCCGCTGCCGGCGGCCCTTCATTGTTACCGGCGGCGAGCTGACCCTGGAGATGCTGGATTTGAGCTACCACCCTACGGCCAAGGTCTATGATGCGCCGTTCCAGCTCAAGGCGAACAACGGCATTTATCTGATCGACGATTTCGGCCGCCAGAAAGTGAGCCCGGCCGAGCTGCTCAACCGCTGGATCATTCCCATGGACCGGCACATGGACTTTCTGACGTTTCACACCGGCGGCAAAGTCTCCGTTCCCTTCGAGGCTTTCCTGATCTTCTCCACCAACCTGCACCCCGACAAGATCGGCGATGAGGCTTTCCTGCGGCGCATCCAGTACAAGATGTTTCTCGCCAACCCCACCGAAGACGAATTCATCGAGATCTTCGAGCGCTACTGTCAGACGGAGAACATTTATTGCCCGCGCACCTTGCTGCACACCTTCATCGACAAGCACTACCGGGTGACGGGCAAGCGCTTCCGCCGCTGCCATCCGCGCGACGTCATCACCCACGCCATCGACCTGATCCGCTTCGAGCGGCTGGAGTTCGAGCTGACCGAAGACCTTCTGGACCGGGGCTTTGAAAGCTGCTTCCTGGAAGCCAAAGAGATTACCGACTAGCAATACAGAGAGTGGCTCCGCGCCGCCTACCGTGCCTCTCTGAGCGTCACCGCAACGCCCGCGCTGAGCCAGGCTCCCAGCAGCGCTCCGGTGGCCGGATCGTGCCTGGGCGGGCCTACCGTCGCCCCCGGCTCCAGCTCCACCAGAATCCGAACCCATTCCGCCAGGGTCTGGCTTTGAAACACTCCGCCTATTGCAGCGACATACACCGGATCGCCAGGCGCAAACAGTTGCGACCGCACGCTGCCGGCGAGCGTGGCGAGCTGCTGGGCGGCCTGCTGGAGCAGGCTCCGCGCCACCGCGTCGCCTTCCGCCGCCGCGGCGTCCACCAGCGGCGCCCAGCCGGCCACGCGGTCGCGCGGAAAGTCGCGCGTGTAGAGCAGGTGCAGGACGTCGTTCACCGTGGCGGCCCCGGCCGCCTCCATCAGCCGCCGGCCGAGTGACGTCGCGGGGCCCCAGCCTTCCTCCTGCCGCAGCGCCGCTCGCAGCGCCTGCCGGACGATGTCGAATCCGCCGCCCTCGTCTCCGAAGATGTGCCCCCATCCGCCGGCGCGCGCCGTGCGTCCCTCGCGGTTGCGGCCGTAGGCGATCGATCCCGTGCCGGCGATAACGATGATTCCCGGCTCGCCCGCCGTCGCGCCAAGCAGGGCGATGTGCGCATCGTGGGTGACCTCCAGGCGGTTCGCTTTCACGATCGAGGCGATCAGCTCGCGCTTGTCCGCCGCGCCCCCGCTCATGCCGAAGCAGGCTGCGTCGTACTCCTCCGGCGGCTGCAATCCCGCCGCGCGCGCGGCGGCGGCAATTGACTCCGACACCGCCGCCACCAGCTTCTCGCGCCCCGTTTCCGACTCGACGTGATTGCACGGCCCCGCCTCGCCCCGCCCCAGCACTCGCCCGCGCTCGTCTCCGATCACCGCCGTCGTGCTGGATTGCCCGCCATCTACGCCGAGAAAATACATCGCATTATTCTAATATTGGAAGCATGACTCGCACCCCCCGCACGGCCGCTTGCGCCTGCCTGTGCCTTGCGTTGCTCCCGCTGGCGGGCTGCCAGAGCGACGTAGTGGTTTCTCCACCCGAGGAGCAGGCCACGGTCTATCACGCTGAGCCGCTCGGATCGTTCGTCCACATGAACCAGCCCGATGCGGTCCGCTATTTTGTCTCCGGCATTCAGGGTTTGGAAGCCAACACCTGGCGCTGGGCCGGCCGCGAGGCCGTGCTGCGCTTTCAGTTGCAGGACACGAGCAACCTGCAGTTCGTCGTGCGTTTCGCCGTGCCGCGCGAGGTGATCGCTCGCAACGGCCCGGTGCGCCTGACCACCTCGTTCAACGGAAAAATCTGGAAAGGGTTCGGCTACGCAAAGGACGGCATCTACGAAATCGCCGAACCGGCCCCGGCGCGCCTGCTGAAACCGTCCGCCGAAAACCGGGTCAGCATCGCGATTGACAAGCCGCTCCCCCCCGACCACGGCGGCCCCGAGCAAGGCTTCATTCTGGTGTACGCCGGCTTTCGTGCGGGCCAGGGCAGGCAGCTCTAAACACAGCGTCATTTGTGTTTGCGCATGTGTGCCGAGGACCGCTTGCCGACGCGCGCGGCTCTGTGCCGAGCCGGGGCCGTGAGGGAGCGGATGCGCAAGTACTTAAGACGCTGTGTTTAGTCGCCGACCCGCACCCAGCCGTACGCCGCGTTGTTGCGCTGGCCGCCCCGGTCGAGGTAGGCCGTTCTCAGGCGCGACAGCGCATCGGCCGGCAGCACGTTGCGCTTCGCCTTCACATCAATCCCGTAAATCCGCGCGGCATTCAGCCCGAAAATCTTGGCCTTGTCCTCCTTGGTGATTTTCTTGTAGCCGAACTTCTCGCACAACTCGTCGCTGATCTGGAAGCGTTTGAAGGCGTCGATCACCCACTGCGGCGACCCCCACCACAAGCAATCCGTTCCCCAGATGACGTGGTCCGCGCCGTAATACTTGATGTTCTTGCCCATCCCGTGCATGGCCATGACCGGGCTGGCGATGGCCAGCGGCCCGAAAAAGCTGCCGATCTCCGGATACACGTTGCTCATCTGCGGGTTGCGCTTCTTGATGTTCATCAGCACGTCGTGCCAGGCGAAGTCGCCCGTGGCCGGATCGAAATTCTTGGCGTCCTTGAACTCCGGCTCGATCGGGCCATGCTGGATCGCCGAGTGGTAAATGATGAAGCTCAGGTCCGGGTTGTTGAGCGCCGCTTTCTCCACGTCCTTCGGATTGGCCAGGTGCCCCAGCGTGCGCGACTGGTAGGAGTATCCCTTGTGCACGCTGAAAGTCTTCATCCCCAGCTTGCGCGATTGCTCGTAGAACCACGCGGCATTGTCGTCATCGAGCTGGAAGCCGCCGCCGGACCGGCCGGGATCGGAATGGCAATACCATTTCCACGAATTGATTCCGTAGACCTCGAGTTCCCGGTGCATCTGCTCCATGGTGGCCGCTTTGTCCATGGAGTTGGCGGCCCGGTCCCAGTAGTGATTCGGCGCGAGATTTCCCTGGCACAAGGCCCGCGTCGATCCGGCGAGGTCGTTGATCTGCTTCTTGCTGCGGGACATCAGCCAGCTCGGCAGAATGCCCCCGCCGCGCAACCGCCCTTCCAACGCCTTGCCCTCTTCGTCCCGCTGCCGCTCGCGGCCCGGCACGCCCGAGATCACGATCATGTCGGTCGCGCTGTCGAAGAAAAGCTCCTTGACAAAGGTCTTGAAGCTGTAGGCCTCGGCGTCGTTCTTGAGGTCGAAGCCCATATTCTTGATGAACTCGCTGTTCCGGAAGTTCAGCGCCAGGCCGTTGGTGAAGTGGGTTTGCACGTCGAGGATGAAGTACTCGCCCTTGGGAAACTTTTCCTCGTACGCGACGGGCTCGAGCGTCTCGGCCTCGTCTACATCCCAGTAATCCCCATACACCTTGTTGGCGGCCAGGAAGCAGGTGGCCAGGCCCATCGAGCTGGCCATGAAGGCGCGGCGGTCGATCCCCAGCTTCTTGGCCTTCTCGCCCGCCATCTCGCCGATGAGGTGCTCCACCTGCTTCTGCTGGGGTGTTTGCGGCCGCGGGATGAACTCCTCGTTCGAGACGACCTGTGTCGGCACAGGCGAATCTACGCCCTTTTTTCGGTCACGTTCGGCCTTGCGAATCCACATGGGAGAACTCCTATTCGGTGAATCACCCAATCACCAGTCACTAAATCACACCCCGCCCGTCATTGCAAGCTCCGGGGCTGGTTCGCTACAGTGGGGGCGCCATGAGCGCATGGAAGCCAGCGGCCTTTTTCGCCGCCGCCCTTTTCGCTGCGGGCGTTGCGGCAAGCGCCCAATCGCAGCATCCGTTCGAGCCCACGTGGGAGTCCCTCGAGCAATATCACGCGCCGAGATGGTACCAGGACGCCAAGTTCGGCATTTTCCTCCATTGGGGCGTTTACGCCGTGCCCGCCTATGGCAGCGAGTGGTACCCGCGCCGCATGTATCAGCAATATAAAACCGACTCCAGGGGCAAATCTTCCGGCGTCGAAGAGCCCACCTTCCAATGGCACCGCGAGCACTGGGGCCCGCAGTCCAAATTCGGCTACAAGGATTTCATTCCGCTGTTCAAAGCCGAGAAGTGGAATCCGGACGAATGGGCCGAGCTGTTCCAGAAGGCCGGGGCGAAGTACGTGGTTCCGGTAGCCGAGCACCACGACGGCTTTGCCATGTACGCCTCGACTCGCACGAAATGGAACGC
>DASQHK010000693.1:0-9117 GCA_035632135.1 Bryobacterales bacterium | reverse complement strand
TGGTCGCGGCCGTTGCCCTTTTCGGAGAACGGGGTGCGGCCGAACTCGCCGCCCCACACCACCAGCGTCGTGTCGAGCAGGCCGCGGGCTTTGAGGTCGGTGAGCAGGCCGGCGATGGGAACGTCGGTGGCGCGGCAGTTCTTGCTGTGGTTGTTTTCCAGGTCGCTGTGCGCGTCCCAGCCGCTGCCGCTGCCGCAGTAAAGCTCGACGAAGCGCACGCCGCGCTCCACCAGCCGCCGGGCGATGAGGCAGTTGGTGCCCACGCGGACGGTGGCCTCGCTGTCGAGGCCGTAGAGCTTCTTGGTGGCCTCGGATTCCTTGTTGAGATCGACGGCTTCGGGCGCCGCCGACTGCATGCGGTAGGCCAGCTCGTAGGAATTGATGCGCGCGGCCAGCTCGCTGTCGTCGGTCTTGTCGGCGTCGAAGTGCTTGTTGAGCTGGGCGAGAAACTCGAGCTTGTGGCGCTCCTGCTTTTCGCCGATCGTTTCGGGCGGAGCGAGGTTGAGAATGGGCGTGTCGCCCGGCATGAACTCCGTGCCTTGATAGACGGCGGGCAGAAAGCCGTTGCTCCAGTTTTTGGGGCCGCCGACCGGCTCCTTGTTGTCGATCATGATGACGAAGGTCGGCAGGCTGTCGTTGGCCGAGCCGAGGCCGTAAGTGACCCAGGCGCCCATGGCGGGGCGGCCGGCCAGGATGTCGCCGGTGTTCATCTGGCAGACGGACCCGACGTGGTTGAGGCCGTTGGCCCACACGGAGCGGATGACGGCCATGTCGTCGACGTGCTCGGCGATATTCGGGTACCAGTCCGACACCGGGATGCCGCTCTGGCCATAGGGCTTGAACTTGTGAATGGTCGGCATGAGCCCATTATTAGCAGTACCCATGGCAGTGATGGGCCGCCCGAACGACGCGGGCATGGGCTGGCCGGCGAGTTTTTCAAGCGCCGGCTTGGGGTCGAACAGATCGACGTGGCTGGGGCCGCCTTCCATGAACAGCCAGATGACGGACTTGGCCTTGGGCGCGAACATGGGCTTCTTGGCGGCGAGCGGATCGAGCGAAGCGCCGAGGGCGCGGCCCATCCAGCCGTCCTGGGCGAGCATGTAAGTGAGCGCGAGCGATCCCATGCCGCTTGCGCCGCGCAGCAGGTCACGGCGGGAGAACAACCGCGGCCTGTGAGGTTGAGAAAACCGGTCTGCCATCACCAACTCCTGGTTAGTGGGCGAGCGCGTCACGCGGTGGCGGCTCGTCCGGCCGGGCGCCCGTGCCGGGGCCCGGGTTAGTTCACTGGGTTAATTCACATAGACAAATTCGTTGCTGTTGAGCAGCATATGACAAAAATCAACCAGCGTGGCCGCTTCGGCGGAGTCCATTCCCTGGGGGAGACCCTGCGGCTGGGCGGCCGGCAGAGCGAGCGGCTTATTCTCCTGGGCGCGCTCCTCGAGGATCGGCTTGTGGGTGGAGAAAAAGCTGAGCGCCAGGTCGCGCTCGGAGGCATCGGGCGGGCGCGAGTAGGCCAGGCGCCAGGCTGCGTCGACTTCGGCCTTGGGGTCGGTGCCCGCAGCGTCGATCACGCGGCCGGCGAAGTGCTCGGCCGATTCGAGCACCTGCTTGCTGTTGAGCAGCTCAAGGGCCTGGGGCGCGGTGACGGTGGCGTCGCGGCGCGGGCAGGATTCGTGCGTGTCGGGCATGTCGAAGACGCGGAACATCGGGTAGCGCAGATTGCGGCGGACGAACACGTAGATGCTGCGGCGGTCGCGCTCGGCGGGGTCGGGCGTGACGTTCCAGCCGCCGCGCGGCGGCGTGATGCCGGCGGGAAGCTCGGGAAGGACGCTGGGGCCGCCCATCTCCAGGTTAAGCTCGCCGCTGACGGAGAGGATAGCGTCGCGGATGGCCTCGCCCTCCAGGCGGTGGCGCGGGTAGCGGGCGAAGAGGCGGTTGGAGGTGTCGGAGGCAGCCGCCGGGTTCAATGAAGATTGCTGATAGGTATTGGAGAGCAGGATCAGCCGGTGCATGTACTTCATGCTCCAGCCGTGCTCGACGAAGGTGGCCGCCAGCCAGTCGAGCAACTGGGGATGGGTGGGCGTCTCGCCCATGATGCCGAAGTCGCTGGGCGTGCCGACGATGCCGCGACCGAAGTGATAATGCCAGAGGCGGTTCACCATCACGCGCGCCGGCAGCGGGTTGGCGGGGTCGGTGATCCAGCGGGCCAGCGCGGCGCGGCGGCCGCTCGAGTTCGGGTTCGGAACCGGCTCGATCCTGGCGGGCGTGGGATCGAGGATCGACAGGAACCCGGGCTGCACCTCTTCCTTCGGCGAATCGTACATGCCCACGGCCAGGGTGAAGGTTTTCGGCGCGTCGCGGCCGATGTCGGTGACGCCTTGGGCGATGGGCAGCTCGGGCGGCTTAAGCGGCGCAAACGTGGCCAGCTCGGCTTCGAGCGTCTTCCACTGCTCTTTCTGCTCGCCCTTCAGCTTTTTCGCGGCCAGCCCCTCGTCCACCGTCAACTGCGGCATGGCCTTGTAGTACATCTGCCACTGGAAGGGATTGCGCTTCTCGGGCGGCGTATTGACGGCGTCCTGAATCTCGGCGGGAAACTTGGTGAAGGCGTCGTTGTACATCTCCTTCATCTTGGGCTGAACCAGGGCGTCCCTCTGGGCGCGGATGTCTTTGGTCTTCTCGTCCCAGATTTTGAGCTGCTCCTGGTAGCGCTCGCGCTGGCCGGGCGGGGCGAGCAGGATGTCGTCGTTGCCGCGCGAGGCGGCGAAGAAGGCCTGGAGGCGATAGTAGTCGGCCTGGAGAATGGGGTCGAACTTGTGGTTGTGGCACTTCGCGCAACCGTAGGTGAGGCCGAGGAAAGTGGCGCCAACGGTATCAGTAATATCGAAGAGGATCTCCTGGCGGCGCTGGGCGAGGTTGCGGGCGTTGCTTTCGTCGGGATAATGGCGGTTGAAGCCGGTGGCGACCCAGGCCTCGGGATTATCGGGCCACAGCTCATCGCCGGCGATCTGTTCCTGGACGAAGCGGTCGTAGGGCTTGTCTTCGTTGAACGATTTGATGACGTAATCGCGATAGCGCCAGATGTTGGGCCGCGTCTCATCGCTCTTGAAACCCTCGCTCTCGGCGTAGCGGGCGAGGTCGAGCCAGTGGCGCGCCCAGCGCTCGCCATATTGCGGCGAGGCGAGCAGCCGGTCTACGACCTTTTCGAAAGCCTGCGGCGAGTTGTCGTGGAGGAAGGCCTGGACTTCTTCGGGGCGCGGCGGCAGGCCGGTGACGTCGAAAGTGGCGCGGCGCAGAAGCGTGATCTTGTCGGCGGGCGCGGTCGGCGGAACTTTCTTTTGCTCCAGGCGGGCGAGGATGAACGCGTCGATGGGGTTCTTCACCCACGCTTTGTTCTGGACTTCGGGCACGGCCGGTTTCTTCACCGGCTGGAAGGCCCAATACCTACGCTGCGCCGGGGTAAACTGGTGATCCGTTTCGGCGCTGCGAATCACCAATGGGTATCCTGCGAGTAAGATTGCCAATGCCGCCCAGGCCGGTCGCTTCATGGTCCTCCTTTTACACACCGTTACTTGCGGGGATTATACCACGGCAAAGAGATTGACAATAAAGAAGTAATGCATTAGTTTGCGCTATGGAAGGTATAAGTGGAGGAAATGATGAGCGAGACATTTCTTTCCCGGCGGCGGTTCTTGCTGGCTTCCGCGGCGGGCTTGGCTGCCGGGGCGCGGAGGGCTGCCGGAGCGGGGCGGCCGATGCGGCTGGGCGGACCGATTTTTGAGCAGAGCGACGATCCGGCGGCGCTGGCCAAGGCGCACCGCAAGCTCGGCTACCGCGCCGCCTATTGCCCGGCGGTGAAGCTGGAGGACCGCGAGCGGATCGCGGCGATTGTGAAGGCATTTGCGGCGGAGGACGTAGCGATTGCCGAGGTCGGGGCGTGGGTGAACATGCTCGATCCCGACGCGGAGAAGCGCCGCGCCAACCTCAGCACGGTGACGGAGCGGCTGGCGGTGGCCGAGGCGGTGGGGGCGCGCTGCTGCGTGGACATCGCCGGGTCTTACAACCCCAAGGTCTGGTACGGGCCGAACCCGAAGAACCTGACGCGCGAATTTCTCGACGCCACGGTGGAAAACTGCCGGCGCGTGATCGACGCGGTGAAGCCGGCGCGCACCAGGCTCACCATCGAGATGATGCCCTGGAACCTGCCCGACGGGCCGGACCCATACCTGGAACTGATCAAGGCCGTGGACCGCAAGGCGTTCGCCGTGCACCTGGACGTGTGCAACGTGATCAACAGCCCCACGCGCTTTTATCACAATGGCGACGTGATCCGGGAGTGCTTCCGGAAGCTCGGGCCGTGGATCGTGTCGTGCCACGCGAAGGACCTGGCCTGGGTGCCGGAGTTCAACGTGCACTTCGCCGAGGTTGTGCCAGGGCGCGGCGAGATTGACTACCGGGCGTATCTGACCGAGCTTGCGAAGCTGCCGGTTGACGCGCCGCTGATGCTCGAGCACCTGCACTCGCCCCAAGAGTACGACGAGGGGCGGAGCTACATTCAGAAAATCGCGGGGGAGCTGGGGCTGTCGTTCGGGTGAGGCCGTGCGCGGATATGTAGTGCTGGCGGGCGCGGCGCTGAGCGTACACCTGCTGTGGATTGGGTGGGTGATTTTCGGGGCGCTGGTGACGCGGGGGCGGCGGGCGCTGGCGTGGCTGCACATCGCCTCGCTCGTATACGGCATCGCGATCGAGATTGCGCTGTGGCCGTGCCCGCTGACGCTGCTCGAAGACTGGCTGCGCGGCCGCGCGGGCCTGGGTCCGTACCAGGGCGGCTTCCTGATTCATCACCTCGATGCGCTGGTGTATCCGGACGTTTCGCAGGGGCTGCTGACCGGGGTTGCGGTGGCGGTGTGCGGATTCAACCTGGGCGTCTACGGGCTGCGGATGCGGCGGGGAGGGGTCGGCCGGCGGTAGCGGTTCGAGGCGACAACTGCGCGTCGATCCCGATGATCATCGAGAGACGATGACCGGATGGTCAATCTCCCGCGCGGCATATTGAAGGCAGGCCTGCAAATCCTCAGGCTCGAGGTAGGGCAGCTCTTTCTGGATCTGGCCGGCGGTCAATCCGGCCGCGAACAGCTCCAGTACATCTGTAACGCGCACACGCATGCCCCTGATGCAAGGTCGTCCCCCGCACTGCTCCGGGTTCACGTTAGCGTAACCCTCCAGGGGCTTCCTGATGCCGGGCCTACCTTCGGCGGGCCGGTAGTGGGGTCATAGCGTGGAGATGGGGGGCGGGCATTTGTACGGCTACATCTAAGGTATATAGCGGATTGGCTGGCTTGCCGTCGATTCGGCATCATCAGATCATGTGGATTCGGCTCAAGGACCTTCCTCTCTTGGCCGGGGGCTTCGTGTTCGCTTGGCTGGCCGGAGTGGTTGGCAACACCTTGGATTTTCTCCCGATCACCGCCTTTGGCGTTCTTGTTCTGCTTGGGGTCATGGTGTACTGTGCTGATCGCGGCCTCCGTCAGTGATCCAACTGGTGCTGTTTCATCCAGTCCCATGCTGATCTAGGCAGCCAGCCGCCCCGATTGGTTAAGTTTAATTCGCAGATAAAGAATGAGTGTTGGGTCATGCCCGGTATGGCAGCCAGCCTCTCATGCCATGTGGTCGCGCTCTTTCCGGTATAGATCAGCCAGCAATTCGGGATGTACCTCAACCAGTCAGCGGCGTGGTTCAGTTCCTTCTCGATGGCCGCCGTGCCCGGCGCGCCAATGCCCGGAGGACCCCCGACGATTCCCTTGAAGTTGACCGCCAGATGAAGAACCTGCTTTGCCATTCTTAGCCCTCTTCTTCTTCAACTGGGGCTTCGATAGCCCGAGTGGGCGGAGTCGGGTCCGGGGCTGGCAACTCCTCTGGAATTGACGGCCTGTTCTTTGCTGCCATTTCCATTTCCAACTGTTGATACGCGACCAGATCCGTGCCTTCCAACAGCGCCAGCTTCGGGTATGTCCGAACGCTATTGTCTATCGAGCGAAGCGAATCGAAGTAAACCCACAGAACGGCAGCAACCACAACCAACATGGCGGGAATCATCACGTAGAGGGCACCGATGTTTCCGGCCAAGCGCAAGGACAGTGGTAGGGCAACCAGGGCTACAGCCAGTACGATCAGAGTCGTTACGGCGATTGCCGTTTTCTTACCCACGGCCCCTCCGTATTTCACCTTTTGGAGGAATTCCAAGGGTTTCGAGAACGGCCAAGGCTGCTGATCCGGCATGGAACTCAGTGGGTACACATTCTCTGTACATTTCGGCCTCTTTCGTGATACACTTTCACATAAGGCCGAAACCGAACGTTTGGAGGTGATTTCAGCACCCCGAACGTCTGACGGCTGTTCTTCTGTAATTCCGCCTGCGGCAATTCTACGCCAGAAGTTCACCGATTGTCCATACATGATCCGTGACCCCGGCTTGCATCGCGGGCGTTACTCGGAGGCTGCCGTGGACCCGGCAGAAGTTGTAGTACGCGAAGTACAACGCCAGGGCCGCCCGTAGGTTCTCCCACTTCTTCGAGAAAGCATAGGTCAGCCGCGTCAGCCGCTTGCACCATTGGCGTAGGCTGCCGTTCTGCCGCTCCACATGCGACGTGCAGATACGGGCCGGATCGGGATTGCCGAGAATGGGGGCTGGCATCGCACCTATAACCTCTCCCGGTGAGTACCGCTCTCGCCCTTCTTCCGGCTTGCCGTACACCTTTACCAGTTGTGCGTAGTCGGCCCGGTCGGAAAGGCTGTTTTCGATGGCGTTGATGTAGGGCGAGAATCCATCGGTGGTGATCTGGAACCAAGCATCGGGGGCCGTGGCGTCGCGCAGCTTGCTTACGAAATCCTCGGTGCTGATTCGGTCGCGCCGGCCCAAATGCCAAGCCACTACCAGCTTGGTGCTGCGCTCTAAGGCGATGAACGTATAGGCGTCTCCAATGAAAGGGTTGCGGGCCTCTTCCGGTTCCTTGTGCTGCTCTTTCTTGAACACGAAGGACCAGATTTCATCCATTTGGAGATCGCGCACTGGCACGTTGCATATGCGCCGCTCCAGCAGCCGCTCGCAGTTCTCGCCAGCGGCCTTGAGGATCGACAGCACTGTTCGCTTCTCTACACCGCACAGCCTGGCCGTGCTCCGCACACTATTTCCTTCCACAAGGCAGTGGAGGAGCAGGAGCACCTTGTCCATCGGCAGGCGCACGTCGCCCAGGGGCTTGTCTTGCGGTTCGCCGAAGCGCTTGCCGCACTGCTGGCATTTGTACCGCTGTATTCGATTGCGGCCGTAGAAACCGGCCTTGACCATCTCAACTCGGCAGGAATGGCACGTCATTTTGACCCTTGCTTTTCTTCGGGCTTTGAGTCAAAATGACAGTGGGTCTAGCAACCCTGCCTTTGGCTTCGGCCCGAGGTAAGCCCTTTTGGCAGTTCGCGCTGCCACTGGGGCGAGTTAAATGCTGGTGGAGCTGCGGGGGATCGAACCCCGGACCGGCCATGTCAGGTGAGCGGCCATCAACCACGATCAGCCCCATTGGACATTGGCGGCCAGCGAATTGGCTCTCAGAAAGTTCATTCGCTGGCCGTTTCCTTTTCCGTCTGCTGCGCGGGCACGTAACGGTACTTGTTGCCCCGTGAACCCCGCACCCGTTCTGCTTCGCAAAGTCCCTCTGTCGCCAACCGCCGCAGAGTCACGTCCACGGAGTTTGCGGAATCCTGAGTGGAGAACGGATATCCACCGCGCGTAACCAAGTACTCCACTTCTGACTTGGTAAGCCACTCGCCTTTCGCATCCCTCAACACCTGCAAGCACGCATCCGTCAAATGAGACTTCAAGAATGCCGACGTGGCCTGGTACTCAACTTCGTGGAACCAAAGCCTTCGCACTGAGGGGCGCACACCGGCCAAGGTAAGGGCCCTCCGAATAGCGTTGATGTCGCGGGCGAGCCTCAATTGCTCTGACTCCAACTCCCGGAGCCTCTTGAGCAGTTCTCGCGTCGTCCTGTCCACACTGTACGATTGTACGCTATCCATCCGTACAACGCAAGGGGTTTTTTCTGTCATCGCTTCTTTTTTCTCCCTTTCGGTCTCCACGCTATGACCCCACTACCGGCGGGCCAGCCAGCGGCAACCGGTGGTAGATTGGAGGTAGGTCGTCGATTCCCAAGGGGGGACGCCGCTATGGAGACTCAACTTTCGCTGAGTGAGGCCGAATGGGAGCTGGTGATCGAGCTGCTGGAAGGGGAGCGCCGCGAGCTGCCCTCGGAGATTCGCCACACAGACGCGACCAACGTGCATGCGGAGCTGAAGCGGCGCCTGGAAATGGTGGACCGCCTGCTGGAGCGCCTGCGCGGGACCGCCAAAGAAAAATCGGTTGACGCGCAGCCCTCGCGCTAACGGCAAGCCCCGGCAATTCTCAGACCACCGCCTGCGCAATTTCCCGCGGCCGCAAGTAAAACAGCAGTGCTGCGATCGCCAACCGCGCCAGGGAGCGTACCCAGAACAGATAGGGTGGGTAGAGCCGCTGGAGGTCGAGCGTATACAGCGATAGCAAGGGCGTAACGGCCAGCACGCAAAGCCCCGCAATCAAGGCGTCGATGATGGCCACATTGCGGACCGGATCGCGGGAAGCGTAAAACACCAGGAGGCTGAGCAGCAGCGCGAGTCCGCCCATCTCCTTCAACAGAAACAGGAACAGGTCGGTGAATTCAGCCTCGGGAGGGCTGAGGGGCAAGCGAACCAGGAACGGCTTGCTGCTGAAAATCACGAGCAGGCCGGTCGCGGCCGCGAGCACGGCGAAGACGCGCAGCACGATTCGCAAAGCGCGATGGGGTGTGGTGGACATGGCCTTGGGGCTCCCTTCGTTGTGGCCCAAGCTTACTCGGTTCGTTGCGGTTCGGTCAACCGTCCGGCGGCAATCGCAGTTGGGGCGGGGGCGCGCAAGCCTCGTTCGGTGAGGAAGGCGATGAGGGCTTCGGGGTCGTCGGTGATGATGGCGTCGGCGCCGTCTTCGATGAGCTTAAGCCACTGGTCGGGCTGATCCGGGGTCCAGGGAATCACTTGCAGGCCGGCGGCGTGGGCGGC
>DASQHK010000692.1:0-4835 GCA_035632135.1 Bryobacterales bacterium | reverse complement strand
CGCCTGCCGGACGGTAATGCCGTGGGCGTTCTTCTGCCAGCCCGGCCCGATGTCATTGCGATGGCAGAACAGGCACTCGTCGCCGTGCACGAAGTCTGGAATCGGCTTGCCAACGTGGTTCGATCCCCACGCGGCGGGGTTGCCGCGCTGTGAAAAAAGAAAGGAACCACTGATGAACACGGATAAACACAGATAAAGAACACCCCTGCATCTGTGTGCATCTGTGTTCATCTGTGGTCATTCTGGGACGTCGACAGCGATGAGGCGCTTGGGGACCTTGCCGACGCGGATGCGGGCAAGCTCTTTGTACGACGCGGTTGCGATGGCGGAGACCGAGTCGGAGCCGGCGTTGGAAACGTAGACGCGGCGGCCGTCGGGCGTGAAGGTCAGCCAGTCCGGGCCCTCGCCGACCGGGATGGTGGCCAAACGCTTCAGCGCGGGCAGTGAAAAAACAGAGACGGAATTGGAAAGCAGGCTGTTCACCCACAGCGTCTTGCCGTCCGGCGAGACGCCGATGCCATGCGAATACGTGTGCGCGATCAGCGGCTCGGCGCCCTTCGGCGCGTCCGGCAAGAGAACCTTGCCCACAACTTTGCGCTCGGCGAAATCGACGACCACGAAGCCGTGCAGATCGGTGAGCTGCACGAACAGGCGGCGGGTCAGGCCGTCGGGGCCGGCCTCGATGGCCAGCGGACGGGGCACGCCGCCGACTGGAATCTCGAAGACCGGCTCCTCGCTCTTCGTGTCGATGGCGGTGAGCTTGTGCTCGGCGATGGAGGTGGCGATCATCCACTTGCCGTCGGCCGAGCAGTAGACATTGTGCGGGAACTTACCCACCTCGACGCTCTTGACCTTCTCGAGCGAGGAGGTATCCACAATATCGACGCAGGACTTTTCGCGGATGCAGACGTAGACGCGGCGGCCGTCGGGCGTGATGGCGATGTTGTTGGGCCGCTTGCCGATGGGGACGCGCCGGATGATCTGCGAGGTCTTGCGGTCCACCACGTCGAGAACGTTCTCGGTCTCGCTGCTGATGTAAAAGCGGCTGCGGTCGGGCGAGGCGGCGATGCCGTGCGGGTTGTTGGAAACCTTGATCTCGCCGATGGCCTTGTTGGCAGTCGGGTCGATGATGGTGACGTTATTGCCGGCGCTGTTGGTGACGTAGACGCGGACCGCCCCGGAAAGTGAAAAAACGGAAAGAACGGAACCGCCGATGAACGCAAATGAGCGCAGATAACCCACCCAACCGAATCGGCGTTTATCGGCGTTTATTGGCGGTTTCATGGGTCGTCCCTCCTTGGCTGGCCTTCCACCAGCTCGATGCGGATTTTATCAGGCCCTTCGATGAAAGCGTACTTGATTTTACCGCCGGCGGCGGTGCGAATTTCGTCGGTCACTTTGACGCCGCTCTCGCGCAGGCTTTGGAGAGCCTCCGGAAGATTCTCGAAGCTGAACCCAACGTGATCGACCACCCGGCCCTTGGTGGAAGACATTCCGCTCGGGCCGGTCTGCCAATGCTCCTTGTAAGCGGCCTTCGAGTATTGGATCGGGTAAATGATGATGTTGACGTTGTCGGCCATGAGCGACACGCTGGGAGCGAACTGCACGCCGTCGTGGAAGCGGGGCTCGCGCGAGGGCGGCTGTGAGCCGCGGCGCACGGCGCCCAGGTATTTCACATACCATTCTCCGGCCGCGATGGGGTCTTCGCTGAACAGGTGCAAGTGGCCGAAGTGGTGGTGGCCGGCCGTGTTGAGTTCGATCAGCGCGCGGTCGGGGCCGACCACGTAGGCGTAGTAGAACTCGCGCGCGGCGAGCCAGCGGATGTCGGTGAGGGGCGTGAAAAACTTCGCGCCCAGGTCGGTTTGATGCTGGTAGGCGGCCTTCATATCTTCGGCGCCCCACCCGAAGTGCCAGATCGCGGAGGTCAGCTCCCAGGCCGGAGGCTCGGCGACCTTGGTGAACAGGAGCCAGGATTTCTGGGACCACACGGCGTCCGCAACGCCGGCGAAGCGCGCTTTCTCGCAGTCGAAATGGCGGGTGTAGAAGTCGATCGCCGCCGCCGGATCGGTTGTATTGAGATGCAGATGATGAAAGTGGGCGGGTGGAAGGCTCTGCCCGGCCAGCGCCACGGCGAGGCTGAAAGCGCAGAAGACCGGAATTCGCCCCAGCACGGCAAGTCCTCTCAACCGACGCGCACAACACGGCGCGGCGCTCGCCGTTTCTCAGTCGAACCAGGCGCGCCGCGCGTTGTGCGCTCGGCAGGTCGTAGTGTAGCACGGCGGGATGCTACACTTTTCCAATGCGCAAGCACACCCTCATCTGGCCGGCGGTCTTTATGTGCCTAACGGCAGCAGGCTGCAGCACGCCCCAAGAGAAGTCCGCGACGCCGGCAGCGCCGTCGCCCGAGTTTGCCAGGTTCGTGGACGACTACTTCAATGCCGCGTTCGAGTGGAGCCCCAGCTCGGGGACGGAGGCCGGGTTTCATCAGTACGACACAAAGATCGAGGACCTCGCGGCAGCGGCCTTCGCCAAGAGAATCGACACGCTGCACAGCGAGCTGGCGCGCTTGGAGGAGCTGCGCAAGGGCACGCTCGCGCCGGACGATGAGATCGATGCTGAGATCCTCGACGGCCAGATCCGCTCCGAGCTGCTCGACCTCGAAACGCTCCAGACCTGGAAGAAGAATCCGATGCGGTACGTGGGACTGCCGGGCGGCGTCGTCGATGACCTGATGAAGCGCGACTTCGCGCCGGCGCACGACCGGCTGCAATCGCTGGTCGCGCGGCTGCAGGGCGTGCCGGCGACTCTGGAAGCGATGAAGGCCAACGTGTCGAACCCGCCGAAAGAGTTCACGGACCTGGCGATTCGCATGGCGGGCGGCTCGGTGGGCTTCTTCCGCAAGACGGTGGCCGACTGGGCCAAGCAGGCCGCCGGGCCGGACCAGGCGCTGCTCCAGCAATTCACCAAGGCGAACGACGCGGCAGCGAAGGCGGTGGAACAAGCGGCCGCGTGGCTGAAGAAGGATTTGCTGCCGCAATCCAAAGGCGCCTATGCCATCGGGGCTGAGAATTTCTCGAAGAAGCTCGCTTACGACGAAATGGTGGATTTGCCGCTCGACAGGGTGCTGGCCATCGGCGAGGCCAATCTCGAAAAGGATTATCGCGACTTCGTCGATACGGCGAAAAAGATCGATCCGACCAAGTCCCCGTCCGAGGTGATGAAGTCGCTCGAGAAAGACCATCCCACCGCGCAGAGCCTGATTCCATCGGCGAAAGATACGCTCGCGGGCATCCGGCAATATGTGGCGGACCACAAGATCATCGACCTGCCTTCCGAAGCGCGGCCGATTGTGACGGAAACGCCGCCTTATGCGCGCTCGGGCAGCTTCGCCTCCATGGACAGCCCGGGGCCCTATGAAACAAAGGCGACCGAGGCATTCTACTACGTGACGCCGCCTGAAAAGAGCTGGGACGCCAGGCACGTGGAGGAGCACTTGCGCCTGTACAACCGGCCCGTCATGGATATTATCACTATCCATGAGGTCTACCCAGGCCACTTCGTGCAGTTCCTTTACTCCAAGCAGTTCCCCACCAAAACGCGCAAGCTGATTTTCTGCAGCTCGAACGTGGAGGGCTGGGCGCACTACGGCGAGCAGATGATGCTCGAAGAGGGTTACGGCGGCGGGGATCCGAAGATTCGTCTGGCGCAACTGGAAGAGGCGCTGCTGCGCGACTGCCGCTACCTAGCCGGCATCAGGCTGCACACCCGGGGAATGACCGTCCAGGACGGGGCGAAGATTTTCGTCGAGAAAGGTTTCCAGGAGCCGGCCAACGCGTACGAGGAGGCGCGGCGGGGCGCCTACAATCCAACCTATTTGTACTACACACTAGGCAAGCTCGAGATTTACAAGCTGCGGGAGGACTACCGGAAAGCTAAGGGCGCCGCTTTCAGCCTGCGGGAGTTTCACGACCAGTTCGTCAAGCAGGGCGGCATTCCCATCAAGCTGATCCGGCGAATCTTGCTGCCGGGCGACCAGGGCGCCGTCTTGTGAACAAGCAGGTGCGGCTGGCGGCGCGGCCCGTGGGGTTTCCGAAGGACTCGGACTTCCAGCTGGTCGAAGCGCCCGTGCCGTCGCCGGGAGCGGGCGAGTTTCTGGTGCGCGTGGTTTATCTCTCGGTCGATCCTTATATGCGTGGAAGGATGAGCGACGCGCCGTCGTATGCGCCGCCCGTGCAGATTGGCGAGGTGATGGTGGGCGGCGCCGTGGGCCGGGTCGTGGAGTCGAAGCACGCGGAATTTCGCCCCGGCGACTATGTGGCCGGTATGTTCGGCTGGCAGCAGTATGCGGTGTCCGACGGGAGCGGGGTGCGAAAACTCGATCCCAAGCTGGCGCCGCTCTCGACGGCGCTGGGCGTGCTGGGGCACATCGGCCTCACGGCGTATTTTGGCTTGCTCGACATCTGCGATCCAAGGCCGGGCGAGACGGTGGTGGTTTCCGGCGCGGCCGGAGCCGTGGGATCAGCGGCCGGGCAGATCGCCAAGCTCAAAGGCTGCCGGGTGGTGGGGATCGCGGGCAGCGACCGAAAGATCGAGTGGCTGCTGGGCGATCTGGGGTTTGACGCGGCGTTCAATTACAAGGCGACGGCCGATGCTTTCGAGACCCTTAAGGAATTGTGTCCAAGCGGTATCGATGCGTATTTCGACAACGTGGGCGGCTCGATTACGGACGCTGTTTTGCGTCTGATCAACGTGCACGCGCGGATTTCCATCTGCGGACAGATTTCTCTATACAACCTGGAGCGCCCGGCGGTGGGGCCGCGCTGGCTGCCGTTGCT
>DASQHK010000691.1:0-3528 GCA_035632135.1 Bryobacterales bacterium | reverse complement strand
CGCGCGGCCGCCAGCACCGAGGCCGCTCCCACCGCCGAGCGCGCTTCCCGAAACGCGACGTCATAAGGCGACACGAGCGTCAGCCGGCGGAAGCCGAAGTTGAGCATGGCGCGCGCCGCCGCGCCGATGTTGAGCGGGTTACGCGTGGCGACCAGGACGATGGTGAGGTTGTCCTTCCAGTCGGGCATGTGGCTCGCAGCCGGCGGCCCGCGCTATCGGAAGCGAATGCGCCCGAAGCGCTCCGGGTTGTGCGGATCGGGCTCGGCGAGGCCGGAATTCGACCACTGGCTGAGGCGGCGGTGCGGCTCGACGCCATCCCAGCGGTTCAGGTTGATGCGCCACTCGGCGCCCGGCTGCGGCGGCAGCGCCTGCGTCAGGTCGCGGAAGTTCTCCCACGGGATCGCCACTTCCAGGCTCCAGCCGCGGTCCCGGTCGCCGGAGACATTCAGCGTCCCATCGAGATGCGTGGCGAGCTGGACGCCGGTTAAATCGACGCGCGCGATCAGGAGCTTCGGCCAGATGCGCAGATAGTCGAAGAGCACCCCCCG
Source organism: Bryobacterales bacterium (assembly GCA_035632135.1). Taxonomy (GTDB): domain Bacteria; phylum Acidobacteriota; class Terriglobia; order Bryobacterales; family JACQDG01; genus DASQHK01. The sequence continues at coordinate 2,980 of DASQHK010000691.1, read as the reverse complement.
CGCGTTCATCTCCAAGCCATAGTAGTTCAGGCCCTCGCCCGGGTTCGGGTTGATGAAAATCTCCACGGCATCGTCGCGATACACCGGATCGTCGTGCTTCAAAAACTGCGCGGTGATCTCGGTGTCTTCACACTCGTAGCCAACGTAGAGGTTCTTGGAATCCCAGAGCAGACGCGCCGCCGTTTGCTGTTTGGGGCCGGTCTGCTGCTCCCAGGGAAAAACGAAATGAACCGCCGGCGCGTTTTTCCAGGCCGCTTCGTCCAGGCGGCCGTCAACGACGATCGCGCCTTCCTGCACGCGGGCGACGTCGTAGCTCGGCACGTCAGCCGCCTGCGCCGCGGCCAGGCAAAGAAAAACCGCTGCGAATTTACAGTTGTATTTCCTGCCGGCCATCGGCGTTTCCGCGAAGTTTCTCATGCTAGCATAAGTTAAATTCAAACCGATGACGGCGGGCTCCGCGCGGCCGGCAGTTACCTGCGAAGGTGCCGCGCGGTCTAATCCGGTATGGAGCATCGAGTCGTAATTACGGGCATTGGCGCGGTGAGCCCCAACGGCGTCGGGCGGGAGGCTTTCTGGCGCGCGACGCGCTGCGGCGTCAGCGGGGTGAAGCGGATCAGCCTGTTTGACGCCTCCGCGCTCGCGGTGCAGGTGGCGGGCGAAGTGACCGGGCTCGATCCGGACCTCTACGTAAGCCCCAAAGACCGGCAGCACGTTTCGCGCGTGGTTCCCCTGGCGCGGGCCGCCGCCGCCGAAGCAGTGGCCGACGCCGGCATCGAGCCGCACCGGCTGTCCCACGAAGAATTGCAGCAGATCTCGGTGATCGTCGGCTCGGGCGGCGGCAGCCAGGAGTTTACCGAGGAGCAGTACCGTCTCTACTACACCGGGCAGCAAAAGCAGGTGAGCGTTTATACAATCCCGTCCTCGACGATGGGAACGCTGGCGAGCGAAGTCTCGATGCACTTCGGCTTTCGCGGGTCGAGCCATGTGATCTCGACCGGCTGTACTTCCTCGAGCGACGCGCTGGGCTACGCCTTCCATCAGATTCGCTACGGCCTGTCGAAAAAAGTCGTGGCCGGCGGGGCCGACGCGCCCATCTCCTATCTGATCGTGCGCGGCTTTATTCTGATGCGCATCCTGACGCCGCGATGGAACCACGCGCCGCACCGCGCCTCGCGCCCGTTCTCGGCCGACCGCGACGGCTTCGTGCTGGGCGAGGGCGCGTGGTTTTTTGTGCTGGAATCGCTCGACGGCGCCCGCGCGCGCGGCGCGCACATCTACGGCGAAATCGCCGGCTACGGCTCAACCTGCGAAGCCTACCACCGCGTGCGGCTGGAAGAGGGCGGCGAGGAACCGGCCCGCGCCATGGGCCTGGCAATCGCCGAGGCCGGCGTGGCGAAAGAAGAAATCCAGTACGTCAACCTGCACGGCACCGCCACCGAGCTGAACGACCGCATCGAGACCCAGGCCGTGCGCCTGTGCTTTGACGGCCACGCCGATCGGCTGGCCGGCTCGTCGTTGAAGTCGATCATCGGCCACCCGCAGGGCGCGTGCGGGGCGGCCGCCGTGGCGGCAACGCTGCTGGCGATGCGCGACGGCGTGCTGCCGCCGACCATCAATCTCGAGAAGCCCGATCCCGAGTGCGACCTTGACTATGTGCCCGACGTGGGCCGCCGCGCCCAGATCGAGTGCGCGCTGGTGAACTGCATCGGCTTCGGCAGCAAGAACTCGGCGCTGGTTTTGCGGCGGGCGTTCTGAAAAGATTCCCGTGACGGCGCGGCCCTATATCCCGGAGCTGCTCGATATAGGCAGCGCTTCGCCCCAAGAAGTCTCGCGCGCCCTGGCCGACCTGCGCCGCATAAACCGCTGGCTCGGCGGCAGCGGCGTGCTGCTCGGGCTGCTCGCAGCCGAAGTGCGGCGCGCGAAGCTGGAGCGGTTCTCGTTTCTCGACGTGGGGGCCGGATCGGGCGACTTAGGCGCAGCCGTCGCGAGGCGCTTCCCCTCCGCGCGCGTCGTGCTGTGCGACCTGAAGCCGCAGCATTTCAAAAACGACGCGCTCGCGCGCCTCGCGGCCTCGGCCGAGCGGCTGCCATTTCAGGATGGCTCGTTTGATTTTGTCGGCGCCTCGCTGCTGCTCCACCAGTTCCGCGACCCGGATGTGGTGAGTGTGCTGCGCGCGTTCGGGCGCACGGCCCGCCGCGCCGTGCTGATCAACGACCTGGAGCGGCACTGGTTCCCACTGCTGTTCATCCGGCTGGCGGCGCCGGTTTTTGCGCGCAGCTACGTGACGCGCCACGACGCGCCGGCCTCCATTCGCCAGGCCTTTCGCCCGCAGGAGCTGCGCGAGTTCGCGCGCGCGGCCGGCTTTCGTGATGTCGTGGTGCGGCGCCATTGGCCGTGGTTTCGCTTGAGCCTGGTGGCCCGCAGTTATGTTTGAGTGCGCCCGGATCATTGGCGGCGGCCCGGCGGGGGCGGCGGCCGCGCTCGCCATCGCGCGGGCCGGGGGGCGAGCCGTGATTTTCGAGAAGTCGCCGCTTCCGCGCCACAAGCTCTGCGGCGAGTTCTTCACGCCGGAGATTTTGCCGGCGCTCGATGGGATTGGCGCGGCGCCAGGATTTTTGCAATTGCGCCCGGCCCGCGTCACGCACGCCGAGCTGCATTTCGCGCGGCGATCCCGGCGGTTTCCGCTGCCCGAGCCGGCCTTCGGATTGAGCCGCTGGACTTTCGATGATTTCCTGCTGCGCACGGCGGTCGAGCGTGGCGCGGAGGTGCGGCGCGAGCGGGTCACAAGCATCGGCGGGCCGGCCATCTGGACGGCGGGGCGCACAACAGTTGCCGGGCGTGGCCGGCGCTTGTTTGGTTTCAAGGCCCATTTTGCGGGCGCGGCGGGCGACGCTGTCGAGCTTTACTTTTTTGCAGGCGGTTACTGCGGCCTCGCGCCGATCGAAGACGGCAAGACGAACGTTTGCGGGCTGGCGCGCGA
>DASQHK010000690.1:0-3743 GCA_035632135.1 Bryobacterales bacterium | reverse complement strand
CTGGTGGCGCTGACCAGGTGCCCGGAACGGCCGATGCGCTGCAGCGCGCGCGTCACCGACTTGGGGGACTGCAACTGCACCACCAGTTCGATGGCGCCGATGTCGATGCCCAGCTCAAGCGCCGAGGTGGCGACCAGGCAGCGCAGCTCGCCGGCTTTGAGGCGCGCCTCCATCGAAAGCCGCGCCGCGCGCGCCATGCTGCCGTGGTAAGCCTCGGCGATGCGGTCTTCCGCGCGCTCCTTGAGCCAGGCTTCGTTGAGCCACGCTGCGATCCGCTCGCACTGGCCGCGATTCTGCACGAACACCAGCGTCGTGCGATGGCGGCGAACCAGCTCCAGCAGTTCGGGAATGATGCGCTTCCAGATGCTGCCCTCGGGCAGCGTGGTGTAGTCCTCCGCCGCCGAGATCACTTTCACGTCGAGATTGCGCCGGCGGCCGGCGTCAACAATCTCCACCGGCCGCTCGCCGCCGAGGAACGCAGCGACGTCTTCCACCGGCCGCACGGTCGCCGAAAGGCCGATGCGCTGGAACTCGCCATTCAGCTCAACCAGCCGCTCGAGCGACAGCGAGAGATGCGCGCCGCGCTTATTGCCCGCGAGCGAGTGAATCTCGTCGATGATGGCGAAGCGCAGCCCGCGGAAAATCTGCTCGCGCTGCGGGCCGGTGAGCAGGATGTACAGAGACTCCGGCGTGGTAATGAGGATGTGCGGCGGCCGGCGCGCCATCTCGCGGCGTTTCGACTGCGGCGTATCGCCGGTGCGCACCGCCACGCGAATGTGCCCCGCTCCGGCAATGCCCTCGAGCGGCGCGCGCAGGTTGCGCTCGATGTCGTTGTTCAGGGCCTTGAGCGGCGAGACGTAGAGCACCTCGACGCCGCCCGCGCGCTCGTCATCGCGCTGCTCCATCACTTCCTGGATGGCCCACAGAAACGCGGCCAGCGTTTTGCCGGAGCCGGTCGGCGCGAGGATCAGCGCGTGCTTGCCGCGGGCGATCACCGGCCAGCCCATCGCCTGGGCCGGCGAAGGCTGGCCAAACGCCCGGCGGAACCAGTCCCGAACGGCTGGCGAAAATAGCTCCAGAGGCGAGGGCATGTCTTTCAGGTTCGGAAAAGCGTCTCGGACAGCAGAAACGGCGCCAGCGCGTTCACCAGGGCGTCGCGAAACGCGTGCTGCCGGGTGATGCGGTTACCGGTCAGGATGCCCCAGGTGCCTTCCTGGCTGCGGATATCGGCGCGGCCGGCCAGCTCATCAATCACTTCGGCGAGGCTGCGGCCGCCGCGCAGCACGGCGTCAATAATAGGTGGCGGCAGCGGCACCGCGCCTCCGCTGCCGAAATAGCCGCGCGCGCCGTCGCTCACGTAGACCCAGTTCTCGAGCCACGCCTGCTCGCCCGCCGAGGCGAGGCCTCCCTCCATGCCGATGTAAAGATCGAACCGCGGATGGCGGGAGCCGAGCTGTGCGATCAGGCTTTCCACGCGGCGCCGGGCCCCAAGGCGCGTTTCCTCGCTGCTGAGCGGCGTCTCGCGCACCCCGCTTTCCACTGCGAACGCCTCGATTTCCCACTTCCGGGCAGCATCAATCTCGGCGAGGGTGGCGCGCAAGGCTTCGAGCTTCGGCGCGCGACGGGTGCCGGCCGCGATGCGCATAGCGCTGCTCAGCGCGCCGGTGCGCCCTCGGCGGCCCGCGCGCAGGCGATCACGTCTTCCACCTCGCGGCGGTATTCGTTGAGCAGCTCGGGCTTTGACGCTTCGAATCGCAGCACGATCACCGGCTGCGTGTTGGAGGCCCGCACCAGGCCCCAGCCTTCGGGAAACAGCACGCGCACGCCGTCCACGTCGATGATCTGGTGCGTCTTGCGAAAGGCCTCTTTCACACGCTCCACCAGCGCGAATTTCTCCTCGTCGGGGCAGTCCACGCGGATCTCGGGCGTGGTCACCGTGCGCGGCAGGTCGGCCAGCAGCTTCGAGAGCGGGCCGCCGGCCCGGTCCACCAGCTCGATCAGGCGCAACGCCGAGTAGAGCGCGTCATCGTATCCGTAATACCGGTCGGCGAAAAACATGTGGCCGCTCATTTCGCCCGCCAGCTCGGCTTTTTCCTCGTGCATTTTCGCTTTGATCAGCGAGTGGCCCGTCTTCCACATCACCGCGCGGCCGCCGTGCCGCCGGATGTAGTCGTACATCACCTGCGAAGCCTTTACCTCCGAAATGAAAGTCGCGCCGGGCTTGCGCGTGAGGATCTCGCGGGCGTAAATGGCTAGCAACTGGTCGCCCCAGATGATATTGCCCTGCTCGTCAACCGCGCCGATACGGTCGCCGTCACCGTCGATGGCGATGCCCAGCTCCGACGCGCTCTCATGCACCTTGGCGATCAGGGCCTCCAGGTTTTGGGGAACCGTGGGATCGGGGTGGTGATGGGGGAAGTGGCCGTCCATCTCGAAAAACAGCTCGATCGGCTCGCAGTGCAAGCGTTCGAGCAGCCGGTGAAATACCGGTCCAGCCGTGCCGTTGCCCGTGTCGCACACCACCTTTACAGAGCGGCGCAGCGAGAACTGGCCGCTGATTTCGTTGACGTACGGCGTGGCGATGTCATACTCGCGCAGGCTGCCGGCCCCGCTCACAAAATCGCCGGCCTCAATCATCTTTCGCAGGTGCTGGATTCCCTCGCCGTGAATGGTGGAGGTTCCGGACATCACCTTGAACCCGTTGTAATCGGGTGGATTGTGGCTGCCTGTAATCATCACGCCGCCATCGGCCTTAAGGTGAAACGACGCGTAATAGAGCAGCGGCGTCGGCACCACGCCCAGGTCGGTGACCTGGCATCCGCTCGCCACCAGGCCGGCCACAATGGCGTCACGCAGGCGCGGCGAGCTGAGGCGGCAATCACGAGCGACGTTCACGCGGGGGCCGCCGCTGCGTAGGATGAAAGCGCCGATGGCGCGGCCCAGTTGCTCGATGCCGCCGCTCAGCAGCTCCTGCTCGGCAACGCCGCGAATGTCATATTCGCGAAAGATCGTGGGCTTCAGCACCGTCTATTCCCCGCCCCGGTGGGCTGATTCTTCCTTGCACTCGCAGCAATCGGTGCACCGCCGGCAGATTTCACAAATGTGGTTGTTGCACACGTCCTTGGTGCACGAGGGGCAAATCTCCTCGGACGGTTCCTGACAGATGTGGCACTGCCACGCCATACACTACGTTGATAGCACGCGGACGGCTGCAACCGCCACTAGCGCAAGTGGCGATGGGCCAGATAGACGGAGTCCGCGAGCGCTTGCAGCTCGTCGTGCGAGTAGGCGCGAGGCGCGATGGGCGGCGAGCCGGTGTAATCCTTGAGTGGATATAGCTCATAGGCGCCGGGCGCCACCTGGCAGGCCAGCAGCGTCCGGACCTTCGCGCTCAGGTCGCCCACCGTATCGATCACGTGGATGCGGCGCACGTCGCCGGGCGCAAGCTGGTGCATCTCGTTGAGCTGCAGGGCGAGCCTTCCGTCTTCGCAGAAAATCTCGCGGCCCACCAGCAGCCCCGCGACTCCCGTGGTCATTTCCGCAAAAGGAACGGAAGAATAGGGGCAGGAGGTGGCGGCAAAGTGGGGCGCGGTGCCGATCTGGAGTGGCGCATGGGCCAGGGCGATGATGTCGTGGTAGCGCAAGTCCGCCAGACCGCGAAGCTGCTGCGCAATGCTGCGCAGGTTCTTCGACTCCGGCGTCCAGCACTGCCGGATCTCCGCCAGGGCCGTGGCGGCGCACCA
>DASQHK010000689.1:0-2776 GCA_035632135.1 Bryobacterales bacterium | reverse complement strand
GGGCCGCCGGCCAGGGCCTCGGGGCCGACGTGGCCGATGCAGGCGCCGGTCGAGACGCCGGAGAAGCGCGCGTCCGTAATCACGGCGATGTGCTTGCCGAAGCTGAGGTGCTTGAGCGCGGAAGTGATCTGATAAATCTCCTCCATGCCGGCGCCTTGCGGGCCGCGGCAAATCAGCACCAGAATGTCGCCGGGCTTCAGAGCGCCGGGGCCATGGCTCTTGATGGCTTGGATGGCGTCGCGCTCGCGGGTGAAGACGTGCGCCGGGCCAGTCTTGCGGTAAACGCCATCAGAATCGACCACGCTGGGGTCGATGGCCGTGCTCTTGATGACGGAGCCTTCCGGGGCGAGGTTGCCGCGCGGGAAGGTGACCGTACTGGTAAGACCTTCCTGGCGGGCCTTGTCGGGACTCAGAATCACGCCGTCGGGGTTGACGCCATCGAGACGCTGGAGCAAGTCGCGCATTCTGGCGCGGCGCCCGGAGGCCTGCCACCAGTCGAGCACGCGGCCGAGCGGCTCGCCGGTTGCGGTGAGCGCGGTCTCGTCGAGCATGCCGAGGCCGCGCAGGTGCAGCATCACCTCGGGAACACCGCCGGCCAGAAAGACTCGTACGGTCGGGTGCATCACCGGGCCGTTGGGTAGAACTGATACTAAGCGCGGGACGCGGCGGTTGAAGCCGATCCAGTCGTCGATCGTGGGCCGCTCGAGACCGGCGGAGTAGGCGATGGCGGGGATGTGCAGCAGCAGGTTGGTTGAGCCGCCGAACGCGGCGTGCACGGCCATGGCGTTGTGGATGGCGCCGTTGGTGAGAATCCGCTTCGTCGAGAGGCCGCGAGTCTCCATGGCGAGCAGCGCGCGCGCCGAGCGGCGGGCCATGTCGAGCCAGACCGGCTGGCCGGAGGGCGCGAGGGCGGAATGCGGCAGGGCCAGGCCGAGCGCTTCGCCGACCACCTGCGAAGTGGCTGCCGTGCCGAGAAACTGGCATCCGCCGCCAGGGGTGGCGCAGGTGTGGCAGGCGGCGCCGGCAGCTTCTTCGAGCGTGATCTGGCCGTGGGCGAAGCGCGCGCCGACGGACTGAATCTTGCCGGCGTCCTCGCCGGCCGTCGGCGGCAGCGTGACGCCGCCGGGCACGAGCACGGTGGGGAGATCGTGCATGGCGGCGAGGGCCATCATCATCGCCGGCAGCCCCTTGTCGCAGGTGGCTACGCCCATGACGCCGCGGCGCGTGGGGAGCGAGCGGATCAGGCGGCGAAAGACCTGCGCGGCGTCGTTGCGGTAGGCGAGGCTGTCGAGCATGCCGGTGGTTCCCTGCGTGCGGCCGTCGCAGGGATCGCTGCAAAAAGCGGCGAAGGGAATGGCGCCGCGGGCCTTCAGTTCCTCGGCTGCGGCCTGCATCAGCAGTCCGACCTCCCAGTGGCCCGTGTGATAGCCGAGGGCTATAGGGCTGCCGTCCGGGGCGCGGATGCCGCCCTGCGTGCTAAGTATCAGGAATTCCTTGCGGCCCAGCTCGGCCGCCTTCCAGCCCATGCCGGCGTCCTGCGAGAGGCCGAAGATGTTGCCGCTCGGCTCCTCGAGCAGCATTTGAGCCGTGAGCGGCAGCGCGCCCGGCGGGCCAGGGGCGTTGGACTGGATGCGGTAGATGGACTCGTCGCCCGAATCCACCAGCTTTTCGAAGTTTTCAGTGGGCATGTTTAATGATTCTGGCGGCTGCGGAGGAAGTCGATCAGAAACGTGTCGCGGGCTTTCTTGGCGGCCTCGTGATCGTGCGTGGCGGAATCGTAGAAGCCGCGCCCGGTCTTCTGCCCAAGCTCGCCGCGCGTGACCTTGTCGCGCAGAAGCTGCGGCGCGCGGGGCTCGTTGTTCAGATCGGGCAGCACGTAATCCTGCACGGCCAGCACCAGGTCGAGACCGACGGCGTCAATGTGCTGCAGCGGGCCCCAGACGGGCATGCGCAGGCCGAAGCCGAGGCGCACGGCCTTATCCACGTCCTCGACGCTGGCGATGCCCTGCTCGACGATCGAAATGGCCTCGCGCATCAGCGCGGACTGGATGCGGTTGCCGAGCTGGCCGGGGCGATCCTTACGCAGGAGCACCGGTGTTTTGCCGAGGTCGCGCAAGATGTCCATGGTACGCATCGCCACCGGCTCTTCGGTTTGCGCTCCCATCACCACCTCGACCAGCGGCATCAGGTGCGGCGGGTTCCAGAAATGCGCGGTGATGACGCGGCCGGGATGCCGGGCGGCTGTGGCGATTTCGGTGATGCTCAGGCCGCTGGTGCAGCTTGCGAGAATGGCGCCGGGAGGCGCGATCTGATCGAGACGCGCGAAGAGTTCTTTCTTGAGGCTCATGTCCTCGACGATGGTTTCCAATACAAACTCGGCGGCGGCGACCGGCGCGCCCGGGTTATCGGCGCCGAACAGCCGAGGCATCGCTTCGGCGACGGCGGCGGGCGCGGCGAGGCCGTGCTGCTGCAACTGTTGCAGGACGGCCTGAGCGGCAAAGACGCCCCGCATCGCCGTGACCGCCGTGCGGCTCACCAGCGTGGCGCGCGCGCCGGCCAGCGCCAGTTGGGCAGCGATGCCCGGCCCCATCGCGCCGGTTCCGATGACTGCGACTTCGTGAATGTCCATGAGCGCTCCGAAGCAGCCATTATAATAGGTCGAACCGTTGCGAACTCTCCTCAAGAAGTGGCTCGGGCGCGCGCTGGGAAAAGCAGGGCCGCCGGTGGTGGCGGTGTTTCTGAGCGGAGACGAGGCGCTCGCGCGCGCGATGGCGCT
>DASQHK010000688.1:0-9710 GCA_035632135.1 Bryobacterales bacterium | reverse complement strand
TTTTCTTATCTGCGTTTATCTGCGTTCATCGGCGGTTCCGGCAATTTCGGCGGCCATCTTCTTGACACGCTGCAAGTCGAGCTTGCCCGTGCCCAGAATGGGGATGCTCTCGACGCGATAGAAGCTGTCTCGCTTGGGAATCCACAGCTTGGGCAGATCACTTCGGCTCAACTGTTCCCACACCTCGCCGGGCGAAACATGCGGACTGGCGTAAAGCACGACCAGCCGCTCGCCCCTCTGCTCGTCCGGCAGCCCGGTGACCACGCACTGGCCATCGCCCAGGATGCGGCTTAGGGCCTCCTCGACGCGAATGTGCGGCACCATCTCGCCGCCGATCTTGCTGAAGCGCGACAAGCGGTCGGTAATGGTCAGAAAACCGTCGTCGTCGATGGAGGCGATGTCGCCGGTGACGTACCAGCCGTCGTCGAAAACCTCGGCGGTCTTGTCCGGCTGGCCGAGGTACCCGAGCATGCGGTTGGGACCTTTGACGAGCAACAAACCAGGCGTGTTGGCAGGCAGCGCTTCGTGCGTCGAGGGATCAACGACCTTCGCCGTCACCCCAGGGATTGGATGGCCAACCGAGCCGGGCTTGAAACCTTTCTGCCGCTCGCTCCCCTGCTCTACGTCGGGCGTGTTGACGGAGATGACGGGCGCCATCTCGGTCGCTCCGTAGCCTTCGAGCAGCTCCAGGCCGTACTGGCTGCGAAAAGCCCCGGCCAGCGGCTCGCGCAGCTTTTCCGCGCCCACCAGCGCATAGCGCAGCGAACGAAACTGCTCGGCCGGACACTTGCGGAGATAGCCGGCGTAGAAAGTTGGGGTCGAAATCAGGATGGTGGCTCGGTATCGCTCCACCATCTCGCCGATCGTTTTGGCGTCAACCGGATTGGGATGGTAGGCCACGCCGAAGCCCGCCACCAGCGGAAACCACAGCGTGGCGGTGAAGCCGAAGGAGTGGAAGAATGGCAGCACGCCCATAACGCAATCGTCGCGCGTGACCCAGAACACCTGGGCGAGCGCTTCGATGTTGGACACTATGTTGTGGTGAGACAGCATGACCCCCTTGGGCACGCCGGTGCTGCCGCTTGAAAACACGACCGTGGCCAGGGCGTCGGGCTTGGGGCGCTGCGGGCAGTAGAGCAGGGCGAGCAGGCGGGCGGGCAGCAAAAACGCGGCCAGCGCGGCGCGGGCTTTGGCAGAAGCGGCGGTTTGGCTGAGGATGTCTTCCAGAAACACCATGCCTTCCACCGGCTCGAGCTTCGCTTTGGCGAGAAATGTTTTCGAGGTCAGGATGGTTCGGATCTGGCACTGCGAGATGGCGGAGGCCATCGCCTCCAGGCCGGCCGTGAAGTTGAGGTTCACCGGAACCTTGCCCGCAAACAGCGCGGCGATATTCGCCAGCGCCCCGCCGATCGAGGCCGGCAGCAGCAGCCCGACCATCAGGTCGCCGCGGCACTGCCGGCGCACCCAGCGCGAGAGCAACAGGCTCGCGGCAAGCGTCCGCCCGTAGTTGAGCCGCTTGCCGGCCGAGTCGGCCATGCAAAAGGCGAAGCGGCGCCGCTTGGCAGTTTTCAGAAAGCGCAGGTGCAGCAGGTCGCGCGGGCTGGGCCGGTAGCCGGCCGCGGCGCTGCCCATCTCCTGCACGGCCTGCCGCACTTGCTGTGCGGTAGTGGCGGCCGGCAGGGGCAAGCCGAACGAAACGGTGACCGGATACGGAATGCGCTCCGGCCACTTCCAGAAAAAGCGCCCGTTCTTGAAGCTGAAGATGCTGCCCCACAGCCGGTCCAGGTGCACCGGAATCACCGGCGCCTCCAGTCCCTCGACGATGCGCTCGAAGCCGCGCTTGAAGGGCAGCAGCTTGCCGGTGCGGCTCACCGAGCCCTCGGCGAAAATGCACACCACGTGACCCGCTTCGATCTCGCGCCGGGCGCGCGCCAGCGATTCGACCACCTCCCTGCGGCTGCCGGCCTCGACCGGTATCGCCTTCATCAAGCGCAGCAGCCAATGAAAAAGTTTCAGCTCGTAGTAAGGCCGGTAGACCAGAAAGCGGATGAACCGCTGCACGCACGCGCCCACAATCAAGCCGTCGACCATGGAAATGTGATTGCTCACCAGCAGCGCCGGGCCGCGCACCGGGACGTTTTCGGCGCCCACAATCCGGATGCGGTAGATGGTGTGCGTGAGCATCCACAAGCTGAAGCGGATCAAAAAATCCGGCAGGATGGTGAGGATGTAAACGGTCGCCAGCAGCGTGAAGATTCCAAAGATTAGGAAGATACGGTCCGCGGCGATCCCCAGGCGATCGCCGAACAGCCACAGAACGCCGGAGGCGAGCAGAACGCCGGCCATGTTGAGGAAATTGTTGGTGGCGATGAGGCGGCCCTTTTCCTCGTCGCCGCTGCGCTGCTGGAGAAAAGCGTTGAGCGGAACGATGAACAGGCCGCCGGAGAGGCCGAGCAGAACCAGCGCCGCAGCCGCAGCCGGATACGACGGCGGAGCAGCCGCCAGCCAGAGCCCAAACACCCCCATGCCGATGGAGCCCAGCGGCACCAGCCCCAGCTCGACCTTGTCGCCGGAAAGCCTCCCCGCGACGATGCTGCCGGCGCCGATGCCGATGGCGAGAAATGCGGCGAGCAAGGCCGTGGACCGTTCATCGGCCCTCAGCACTTGCGTGCCGAACAGGATCAGCTCGGTCTGAACCAGCGCGCCTAAAAACCAGAAGTAAGAGATTCCCACCACGGTGAGCCAGAGCGGCTTGTCGCGATAGAGGCGCCGTATGCCGATGAGCACTTCGGCCAGAGGGTTCCAGCGAAACGGCTGCTGCGAGCCGGAAGCCGGCACCCGCGAAATCCCGAAGCTGGTCGCCGTTCCCGCCACGGCGATCGCCAGCAGAACGATGCCCACCTTGTAGGTCCCGTCTCGCCACGCCTGGAGCATCAACCCGCCGAGAGCGGTTCCCGCCACAATCGCCACGAAGGTGCTCAGCTCGAGCAGCCCGTTGGCCCGCGAGAGGTCCTTGTCGGGCAGCATTTCCGGCAGAATGCCGTACTTGGCCGGGCTGAAAAACGCGGCCTGCGTGGAGGTGAGAAACACGACGCCGAGCATCAGGTCGAGGCGCTGGGTGAAGAACGCGAAGAACGCCACCGTCATGGCGACGATCTCGAAGGCCTTGGTCACGATCAGGACGCCGCGCTTGCTGCGGACGTCGGCCAGCCGGCCGGCATAGCCCGAGAACAGCAGGAACGGCAGAATGAAGACGGCTAGTACTTCTGAGAGGTAGCGGTTGCCGGCGGCGGACTGCCCCCCGGCCGGCGCGGCCGCCATTTCCACGGCCAGCAGCGACACCACGCACTTGTAGGCGTTGTCATTGAACGCGCCGAGAAACTGGGTCCACAGAAACGCTTCGAAGCCGGCCGACTTCAGAAGGCTCTTGTAGTTGCTGCCGGGCATCTCTGGCAGCAAAAATAGCACAGAGGCGGAGCCCCAGATGTTTATCCGTGTTCATCTGTGTTCATCTGTGGTTCCATTTTCGCCGCGCATCCGGCGGAGCAGGGACAGGTTGTGGCGGGCGTTGGCGTGGGTGGGGTCGAGGCGCAAGGCTTCGAGAAACTCGGCTTCCGCCTCGCCCAGACGGCCCAGCAGGAACAGCGCCGTGCCGCGGTTGCTGTGGGCGTCGGGCGAGTCGGGCGCGCGGCGCAGGGCCTGGTCGAACTCCCTCAGCGCGCCGTAAGGATCGTGCTGGTCGAGCAGCAGCGTGCCCATCTGGGTGAAGGTCTCCGGGTTGGAGGCGTCGAGGCGGCGCGCCTCCTCGAGCAGCGCAACGGCGCGCTTGGGATTGGCTTGCGCGACGGCCCGCGCCAGTTGCAGCTTGGGCCGGACCTTGTATGGCGACTTGGCCACCGCATCAGCCCACAGCGTCTCCTCGCTCGACCAGACGCGCGCGCGTACGCCGGTCGTTGCCGCCAGCGCCAACGCTAAAAGCGCCAGCGCCGGCCGCGGCAGTTTCTCAAGCAGCCATGCCGCCGCCACCGAGAGGCTCACCAGCGGCAGATACAGGCGGTGCTCGAACATCAGGTCCGCCAGGGGAATCACGCTCGAGCTTGGCGCGAGCAGCACCAGCGCGCCCAACAGCCAAACGCCCCAGGTCCGGCGCTGCCAGGCGGCCGCCGCAACGAGGGCCATCAGCGCGGCCAGGGCCGCCAGTGATGGCCAGTTCCAGCCGGTGAAAACTCGCATGTTGTGGTCGAAGTTTTGGCCGATAGGGCAAACAAACAAAAGCAGATACTCGCAGATCACCTTGGGCTGCGTGAGCAGGTAGCTCGAGCGTGTGACGCCTTGCACATGGGCAATACCAGCGCCGCTGGTGTGCGCCGCGACGTAGAGCAGCCGCGCTCCGGCCGCTATTGCCGCCGCCAGCATGGCTAAGAGCGGAGGCCAGGCCGGCCTTCGCCATCGCCCGCGCAGCCAATCTACGCCGAGCAGAAAGACCGGAAACGCCACGCACTCTTCTTTGGCTAGCAAACCGACGACGAACCAGACCACCGCGCGCCACTCGCGCCCGTCGAGCCAGTCACGCCACGCCAGCAGGCAGAACAATGTGGCGAGCAGCGTGGCTCGCGCAAAGATATACGCCACCGCTTCGCTCTGGAGCGGGTGCAGGGCGAAAATGGCCGTTGCGGCGAACGCGCCCCACGGCTTCAGTAAGCGGCGAAACACGCTCCACGCCACTAGCACGGCGGCCAGGTGTAGCGCCAGGCTCAGCGCGTGAAAGCCCCCGGGCGCCGCTCCCCCCAGCCGGTAGTTCAACCAGAACGTGAAGTAGGTCAGCGGCCGGGTCTGGCCCAGCCGAAACACCCGCCACCAGCCGCCCGGCGAGATCAGAACCGGGTCCGCCAGAATCGCGTAATCATCGAAGTGAAAGGAGGAAGCGAGCGTCTGTGCGTAAGCGGCCAGCGTCAGCGCGAGGATCGCCGCCACGCCCCAGCGTTCACGAGCGGCCCGCGCGTGTTCCAGTCGATCGGTGCGCAAAGCGGTCATGCTATCATGAGCTTTTCCGGAGACTTTGATTATGCCCGAGTCGAGTGAAGCCCGCCGCCAACTGGTCAATTTCATTATGTACAAGCTGGACCCGGCGTGGCGGTTTCTGCCCGAGGAGCAGAAGCAGAACGATCGCCATGAGCTTTGCCACAAGATTACCTCCTGGTCGCAGCCGGACCGCATCCTGATCCTTCCCTACTCCACGGTCGGCATCCGCGCGGACTGCGACATCATGCTATGGCGCATTTGTTACAACCTGGAAGACCTGCAGCAAATGTCAACGGAAATCTCGCAGACCGGCCTCGGGCGCTACCTGCGCACCGCTTACAGCTTCGTTTCCATGACCAAGCGGTCCACTTACCTGCTGGGACACGTGCACGAAGGGCAGGCCGACTCGCGCGGAGTTCTGGTGCCTGGCAAATTCAAGTACATTTTTGTCTATCCGTTCGTCAAGAACCGCGACTGGTATCTGCTGAACCTGCCCACGCGGCAGGGCATGATGAATGAGCACATCACCGTGGGCCACAAGTATCCCAGCGTAAAGCTGAATACGACCTACTCGTTCGGCCTCGATGACCAGGACTTCGTGGTGGCCTTCGAGAGCGACCATCCTGAGGACTTCGTCGATCTGGTGATGGAGCTGCGCGAGACCGACGGCAGCAGGTACACCGTTCGCGACACCCCGATTTTCACCTGCGTCTTGAAGACCGTGGACGGCATGATCGAGACGCTGGGCTGACCATGCCGCGCGCCGCCGCGAAGAAGCCGACCAAGCTCCGTCCCGCGGCCAAACGCCGCCCGGCCGCCCGGCCGCGCACGGCCAGATCGCGCATCGCCAGACCTCGCACGGCTGCCGAACGCAAGGCCCGCGTCCAGCAGATCCTGCGCCGCTTGGACGAGGCCTATCCCGACGTCCGCTGCGCGCTCCAGCACAGGGACGCCTGGCAATTGCTGGTAGCGACGATCCTCTCCGCGCAATGCACCGACAAGCGCGTGAACATGGTGACGCCGGGTCTGTTTCAGAAATACCCAACCATCGAGGATTTCGCCGCCGTGCGCCAGGAAGTGCTGGAGCAGGACATCCGCTCGACCGGCTTTTTTCGGAACAAGGCGAAGTCGCTGATCGGCGCCGCGCGCGCCATTCTTTCCGACTTCGGCGGCCGCGTGCCCGAAACGATGGAACAGATGCTGCGCCTTCCCGGCGTGGCGCGCAAGACGGCCAACGTGGTGTTGGGCACGGCGTTCGGCAAGGCCACTGGCGTGGTGGTCGATACGCACGTGCAGCGCATCGCGTTCCGGCTCGATCTCACCAGGCAGGCCGACCCCAAGAAAATCGAGCAGGACCTGATGGAAGCTATTCCCCAGGACCGCTGGATCCTGTTTTCCCACCAAATCATCCACCACGGCCGCCAGGTCTGCTCCGCCCGCAAGCCGGCGTGCGCGCGCTGCAATCTGGAATCGGTCTGTTACTCTAAAGACAAGACTGTGTAAGAGCGCGGCCCGCCGCGCCTGCTGCAATACAAGGAGCCGCCTCGATGGCCGACCTCGTTACCTCTGCGACCACTGGCGCCGAAGGCGCCGGCCAGGACCACATCTTCGGATTCAACACCCGCGCGCTGCACGCCGGCCAGCGCCCCGACCCGGCCACCGGCTCGCGCGCCGTGCCCATTTATCAGACCACTTCGTATGTGTTCGAAGACACCGAGCACGCCGCCAATCTTTTTAACCTCCAGCGCTTCGGCAACATCTACACGCGCATCATGAACCCCACGACGGCGGTGTTTGAGGAGCGCATGGCGGCGCTCGAGCGCGGCGTGGGAGCGCTGGCGGTGTCCAGCGGCCAGGCGGCGCAGTTCATCGCCTTGACCAGCCTGCTCGGCCAGGGCGACGAGATTGTCGCCGCCAGCACGCTCTACGGCGGCACCTACACGCAGTTCGACGTCAGCCTCCGCCGCTTGGGTATCAGCACGACTTTCGTCGACCCCGACGATCCGGAGAACTTCCGCCGCGCCATCACGCCGCGCACGCGCCTGCTTTACGGCGAGACCATCGGCAACCCGCGCATCAACGTGCTCGACATCGCGGCCGTGGCCGGCATCGCGCACGAAGCCGGCATACCGCTGGTAATTGACAATACCTTCGCGTCGCCCTATCTCTGCCGGCCCATCGAGCACGGCGCGGACATCGTGCTGCACTCGGCGACCAAGTTCATCGGCGGCCACGGCACCTCCATCGGCGGCGTGATCGTCGATAGCGGCCGTTTCCCCTGGGATAGCGGCGTCTTCCCGCAGCTTCTCGAGCCGAGCAAGGGCTACCACGGCATCCGCTTTTACGAGACCTTCGGCGATTTCGCGTTCATCATGAAGGCGCGCGTCGAAGGGCTGCGCGATTTCGGCCCGGCGCTCAGCCCGTTCAACTCGTTTCTGTTCTTGCAGGGGCTCGAGACGCTCGGCCTGCGCATGGAGCGGCACACGCAAAACGCGCTGGCGGTGGCGAACTTCCTGGCGGAGCACCGCGCCGCCACCTGGGTCAACTATCCCGGACTACCCTCGAACCCGTACCACGCCCTGGCCGGGCGCTATCTGCCGCTCGGCTGTGGCGCCATCTTCACCTTCGGGATTCGCGGCGGGCTCGAGGCGGGCCGCCGCTTCATCGAATCCCTGCAACTGTTTTCGCACCTGGCCAACGTCGGCGACGCCAAGAGCCTGGTGATTCACCCGGCCTCCACTACGCACCAGCAGCTCAGCGACGAGGAGAAAATCGCCTGCGGCGTCACCAACGACATGATCCGCCTGTCCATCGGCCTGGAGGACATTGAAGACATCCTCTGGGACCTCGACCAGGCCCTCGCAACATCACAGAAATGAGCGCTCCCAACTCCTGCGTGTTCCTGACGGCCGACGGCGTGGCGGCCAACTCTCCGGTCAATCGCGGCCGCTTCGCCACCACCGCCTACGAGCGGCTGCGGATTCTCGAGACCTGCCAACACATCGCCATGGTGGGCCTGTCGTCGAATCCGTTCCGACCCAGCCACTTTGCGGCCATCTATCTGCTGGCCGAAGGCTACGACGTGATTGGAGTCAACCCCCGTGAGAAGCAGGTATTAGGACGACCGTGCTATCCGTCGCTGCGGGACGTGCCCGGGCCGGTCGAGGTGGTAGACATCTTCCGCGAGCCTTCGGCCGTGCCGGCCATCGTCGAGGAAGCCATCGCCGTCGGCGCCAAGGTCGTCTGGATGCAGCTCGGCGTGATTCACGAGGCAGCCGCCGAGCGCGCCCGCCAAGCCGGCTTGCAGGTGGTGATGGACCGCTGCATGAAGATCGAGCACGCCCGCTTCTTCGGCGGCCTCCGCACCATCGGCCTCAACACGGGCGTGATCTCGTCGCAGCTCCGCCGGCTCTGAACCGGCGGTTCCTCGCCGCTCTACTTGTATTTCTTGGCTGCCCGTTCGATGGACGGCGTTGCTTTTGCCATGTCGGGGGCGTCCATAATCGGCACAAAATCGACATCGGCCTTCAAGGCCAGCCACAGCGGCTCGGCGACGGCCGGAATCTGATGAGCGCCGTCGAGGTTGACGATCAGGTACATGTTCCGCTGCCCGCACTCCGCGAGGAAGTAAGCGGTCTCCGGCTTGATGTCGCCGAGTATCTCATCCATTCTCTTCTTGAATTTCGCGTCCCGGATGAACGCGTTGCCGGCTTCCACGGGTATGCGGGCTTTCACGAGAAATCGCATCCGACGCCTCCTTTTTGAGTAACTTGCAACGATACCACAGCGTGGTGGAGGCGAGATCAGGACGGCCGGCGCAAAGCGCGCGCCAGGCGGGCCTCAAAGAACTCCGCCAGCTTTTCCAGCAGCACCCGGCTGTCGGCCCCATCCGCTTCGGCCGCTTCGCGCAAGCTCAGGCTCTTGGGAATGTCGCCGGCGGTAGCCAGCGTCTTGAGCCCGGCCTCGATCAGCAGCTTGCGCGTGGCCGGGTAGCTTGTGACGTACCAATACAGAGTCATGCTGTCTTTGATCTGCTCGCGCGCGAACCAGGCCGGCATCGGCGTGGCCAGCGTCCGGCCGATGTTGCAGGCGAATAGCAGCACGGCCGAAAGCTCCAGCACTCCGGAAACCGGCAGCACTCGCCAGAACACCGGCGCCATGTTCGAGTACGCCAGCGGCTCGGAAAGCACGCGCAGGAAGCAGCCCGTGGTGAGAATGGCCAGCGTCCAAAACATCAGGCGCGGGCTCCACAACTCGCGGCTGTTGAGAAACGACGGCAGAATGCGCGGGCCGATGGAGAAGATCAGCAGCGCCAGGAAGCCGACGGTAAAGGCGTGGCGGCCCGCGCCTTCCAGGCCGGGCGTGACCGCGGCCACGTAGAGCAGCGCCGAGATCGCGAGCCAGCCGAAGGCCAGCCGGACGAAACGCGGGTAGCGGGGATCGACGCCCAGGGTCTTCGCCGGACGCGCCGCCGGCTCGAACACGCGCAAGGAAAAACAGGCCAGCAGCACCGCCGCCAGCGTCAGCAGCCGGGCCGCGGCCGGAGAGCCTCCCAGTTCAACCACAGGCGCCAGCCACAGCAGCGCCAGGCCGGTGATAGCGGGCCCGCGGCGGGGCGCGCCGAGCCCCAAAAACGTCGGTAGAAAGCGGCTGCTGAATCCCCAGGCCACCGGAAAGCAAAACAGCCA
>DASQHK010000687.1:0-6792 GCA_035632135.1 Bryobacterales bacterium | reverse complement strand
GGCTCGGGCAGATCCTCCGTTTCGGCCACGGCCGCGGGCGCTTGCGGCTCCGCACGCTCCTGGTTCGTTCCGGTCACCGCAACCGCCTCCACCGGATCGGCGACAGGCGCGGCGGCCTGCTCGTTGCGGCCCGCCTCGTCCACCCCGGCCTGAGTGTACTTCGCCAGGGACTCGCCGGGCAGCACCGCGATGCCTTCGTCTTCGTCCACCGGAAGCCCCACCAGAGGCTGTGAGCGCTGGGGCGGTGGCCCCATGCGCGAGGCGTATTTGGATTCCGGGAAGCCGCGTCCGCCCATCGTCCGGCCCCGCCGGCGCCCCCGTCGGCCGCGCCTCTCCCCCTCCGGCCCCCTTTGAAATGTCCGCTGCGGCCCCGGGCCCCAGCGCCGCTCCGCTTCCACCGGCCTCTGGCGCGGCCCAGGCGTCCGCACGGCTTCATTGCCGGGCTCGACCGTCGGCGCCAGCGCCGGCGCCGCCGCGATATTGCCATTGCCGCCCGCGGCTTCCGCGCCCCCCGTCAGGGCGGCGGGAGCGATCTCGTTTTTCTCCTCCATCTTGAGGATCTTCTCTTCCGCTGTGGTCACGATGCGGTCGTATTCTTCGTTGTCCTCAAAAAAGTCGGAAACGTAAAGGAACGCGTCGCGGTCCAGACCGATGTTCACAAACGCCGATTGCATGCCCGGCAGCACGCGCGTGACGCGCCCCTTGTAGATGCTGCCTGCCAGCCCATACTGCTTTTCCCGCTCGAAATACAGCTCCACCAGCTCGTCGTCTTCGAGAATGGCGACTTTGGTTTCGTGCGCCGTGGAAGACACAATCAATTCTTTTGACATACAGATTCCTCGTTGGCGGGAACCGGGGCGGATCTCCCTGAAGGAGGGCTGTGGAGCGTTCGGATGGACCCTGCCGTGCGGCCCATCCAACTGCCTGAATCCCTTTAGCCGGAGCGCGGAGCCTCTTACTACGTCGCGCTCAAACGCCTCATCCGGCTACCGGAACCGCTCTCAGCCTCCGCTCGGATTTTTCATCCGGCTCATTCAGGCGAGAAGTCTCGGGTTCCCGTTCATCCTTTCGTGTTGGGCAGGCCTCCTGGCCTGCCGGGCGGCGCAGCGGAAAAGGCCTACGCCGCAAAATCTTGAGAGGCCCGCTTTGCGAGCCCCGCGATCAAACTGGTTCCCAGGTTTCCCTGGTCTTGCCCGCCGCTCAATTTACGAAGCGCCGCAGCCGGACATTGTTCACCAGGCCCAGCATCAAAAACACGGTGAACATGCTGGAGCCGCCGTAGCTCATGAGCGGCAGCGGAATGCCCGTGACCGGCATGCGGCCGATCACCATGCCCACGTTCACCAGCAAATGAAACAGCAGCAGCACGCAGACGCACAGGCATAAGTAAGTCCCGGCCCGGTCCGCGGCTGTTTGCGCGTTGTAAACAATACGCATCAACACCACGAAATACAGTGCCAGCGCCAGCAACACGCCGGTAAAACCGTGCTCCTCCGCGTAGGCGGAGAAAATAAAATCGGTGTGCGGCACGGGCAGGAACCGCAACTGGGTCTGCGACCCTTTGGCGATCCCTTTCCCCCACAAGCCGCCAGCTCCCACGGCGATTTTCGACTGGATCAACTGGTATCCCGAACCCCGCGGGTCGCGGTTCGGATCCACAAACGTGACCAGCCGCTCCTTCTGGTACGGCTTCAGGAAATGCCAGCCGGCCGGCAAAACCAGCGCGCCCAATACCAGCAGCGCTGCCAGGTGCTTCCACCGCAACCCGGCGAGCAAAATGCCGCCGGCGGCGATCGGCACGTAAGTCAGCGCCGTGCCCAGGTCTGGCTGCTTTACCACCAGCACCATCGGGACGCCGAATAAGGCTCCTATTTTCAATAGGTCAGCGCCCGAAACCGTACCGCGGCGCAGCTCCGAAAAATAGCGCGCCACCAGTAATATTAACACCACTTTAACGAATTCTGAAACCTGAAACGTGAAGCCACCGAACTGGATCCAGCGTCGCGACCCTTTCCGGACCTGCGCCACGGCGTCCACCACCACCAGGGCGATGACCGAAAGCAGGTAGAGGGCCGGCACCCGATCGAGCAAGGCGTGATAATCGAGCTGGCAGACCAGCCACATCAGCAGAAAGCCCACGATGATGTAGGCAACTTGCCGGTTCTGCGCTCCCTGCCAGACTGTGTTCCGGGTGGCGCTGTAGATTTGCAGCACGCCGAGGGTGGAGATGGCCAGCACGAATCCCAGCAGGGTCCAGTCCAGGTCGCGGATGGAGATGAACTTTGCCATGGGTTTTCAGCGCGGATAGAGCGGCAGGTCGAAGGGCTGCAAGCGGCCGGTCTGAACCGGCTTGCCTTGCTCTTCCTGCTCGGTGACCTGCCGGCGGATCTTTTTGTCGAGGTAAGCTTTCAGCACATCGCGAACGATCGGCGCGGCCAGTTTGCCGTGTTCGGCGTGCTGGTCAAAGGCGACCACCACAATCTCCGGGTTGTCGCGGGGCACGGCGCCCACAAACCACGCATTGTCCTTGAACTCCTCCTCGGTGTTGCCTTTGGTGAACTCGTTGGAGGCGACCTGCGCCGAGCCGGTCTTGCCGATCACATCATAGCCGGGGAGGCGGGCGCGGACGCCGGTGCCGCCGCCTTCGTTGACCACTCCCCACAGGCCGGAGGCGATCTTGGAAACGGCGCCGGGGTCCAGCGGGAAGCGCCGCGGCTCGGGCGCCTGGAAGCCGGAGCGCAGCACGCCCAGTTCGTCCCACGGAACCAGGTGCGGGCGGCGCCACACGCCGTCCACCAGCATCCCTCCGTAAGCGGCCGCCAACTGCAGCGGCGTTACGGTCACCGCGCCCTGCCCGATCGCGACCGAGATGGTCTCGCCGGCGTACCATTTTTGGCGGTAGTTCCGCAGCTTCCACTCCGGCGAAGGCATTACGCCTTCTTTTTCTTCCGGCAGGTCGATGCCGGTGGGTCTGCCAAAGCCGGCGGCCTCGGCGTACTTGGCGATGTTTTCGATGCCGGCCTTGTTGCCTACCGTGTAGAAATACACATCGCAGGACTCCACGATCCCTCTGTGCAGCGAGACGGCGCCGTGGCCCCGCTTGACCCAGCAGTGGAAATAGCGGCCGTAAAAAGAGGCCCCGCCGCCGCAGTGGACGGTGAAATTTTCATCAATCGTCTTGCTCTCCAGGCCCGCCAGCGCCACGATCGGCTTGAAGGTCGACCCCGGCGCCTGCTGCGCCTGGATG
Source organism: Bryobacterales bacterium (assembly GCA_035632135.1). Lineage (GTDB taxonomy): Bacteria > Acidobacteriota > Terriglobia > Bryobacterales > JACQDG01 > DASQHK01. Next base: position 3,545 of record DASQHK010000687.1, on the reverse strand, counting down.
GCGCGGTCGAGCATGGGATTGTCCGGATTTTCGACCAGCGCCTTCCAGTCGGCCGCGCTGATGCCGGCGGCGAACTTGTTCGGATCGTAGTTGGGCGAGCTGACCAGCGCCAGCACCTCGCCGTTGCGCGGATCGAGGGCCACCACGGCGCCGTCCCTTCCCTCCATGGCCAGCTCGGCCGTCACCTGGAGGTCCAGGTCGATGGTCAGCCGGATGCTGCGTCCCGGCTTGGCGTCCTTGATGCCGATCAGGCGGCGCTCGCGGCCGCGGCTGTCGACCACCACCTGCCGCTGGCCGTCCACGCCGGTCAGGACGTCGTTATATTCCCGCTCGATGCCCGCCTTGCCGACGATGGCCCCCGGCTCATAGTTCGCAAACTCGGGCTGGTTCAGTTCCGCCTCGCTCACCTCGCCCACGTAACCGAGCAGGTGCGAGGCGAAGCCCTCGCTGGGGTAGAGGCGGCGCTGCGAGCGGATCATCTCGAGTTCGGGAAACTCCTGGTGGTGCGCCTCCACAAAGGCGACTTCGCCTTCGGTGAGGCCGTTCTTGAGCACCAGCGCCTCATATTGGGGCTGGTTGCGCGACCGCCGCAGCCGCGCCTGCAGATCGTCCACCGACATATCGAGGCCGTCGGCGATCAGCGGCAGGTGCCGGGGGTCGAAGTTGCTGCGCGAAAGAATGACGCTGAAGGTGGAGTTGTTATCGGCCAGAATGCGGCCGTCGCGGTCGAGGATCTTGCCGCGCGGCGCGAGTAGCGGCAGCCACTTGATGCTGTTGCGCTCGGCCTGCTCGGCGTAGACGTCGGGACTCTGCACCTGCAACTGCCAGAAGCCCGAGATGAGGTAGAGAAACACGGCCAGGCACAGGTACTGGATGGCGGCGATCCGCCCCGGGGCGAAGTTTTTCTTCTCGCGGTCGAGCGGGTTCATGGAGCTGGCCATCAGGTGCTCTCCCGGAACCGGTCCAGAAACCGGTAAATCACCAGCGCGATCAAGGCGTTGATCGCCGCCAGCAGCAGCATCCGCTGCCAGGCGAAGTCGGCCGGCTGCCCCAGCAGCACGCGCTGCATCACCCAGAACATAGCCTGGTGGAGCAGATAGAAACACCATACCAGGAAGACGCGCGCGGCGAGGGAGTCGACGGCGATGATCAGCGTGAGCGAGGAGCAGATGTAGCCGATGATGGTCTTAAGAATACCATAGATGCCGATCGGTCCGGCCGACAGGCTGTCCTGGCCCAGGCCCACCGCCAGGCCGATCGCCAGGCCGGCCACCGGACTGCGCCGCAACAGCGCCAGATAGATGGTGACCAGCAGCGGCAGATCGGCCATGTTGGCGTAGCTCGAGAGGAACGGCAGCAGCGGCAGGTAGGCCTGGAGCAGCAGCGCCACCACCACGGCGGCGACGGCGATCCACGGCCGCAGCCGGTTGATGTCGGCTTCGATGAGCCGCTTGACACTGGCCTCCATAACTCAAGGCTGGGCCGGCGGCGCCGGCACGCTCCCGGGGGGCGCCGGCGTTACTGCCTTCTTCGGGGCCGGGCCGCCCGGCTGGCCCGGCCGCACAGGGGCGCCAACCGCGCTGCCCTCCCGGCTCGGGCGTTTTGGAGCGGCGTTTATGGGACGCTCCGGCTTGGCCGCTGGTGACTCTCCAGTGAATTCCTGCACCTCGGGCTCCGGCGCACGGGCTTTGCCTGCCGCGCTTGCCGGCCCTGTGCCGGGCGGGCCGGCCGGCGGCGAGGCCGTCGCTCCAGAGGGCCGCTGGCCCGGCGCCCTCCAGCCCCGATTGAAATCCGGGGGCTTCGAGCCAGGAGCGCCGGCGCCGAATGTATGCCCCTCCATAGTGCCCAGTTCCCGGTAGCGCTCCTTCAACCGGTCGGCGTCGGTTTGCGGCTGATAGCCCTGCGCAGCCTGTGACGCGGGCGCCGGGGACGCCCCGGGCGGCGCCACGGTGGCCGCGCCTGCGGGCGCAGCCGCAGCAGCCGGCCGCGGCAGCCCCAGCAAATCGCCCCGCTCTTCAGACCGGGGCGGCGGCAACAGCGCGGCCGGCGCCTGCGCTCGCGGCAGCTTCGAGGGCAGCTCCTGGTGCACTCCTTTGGTCACGATCAGCACTTCTTCGAGGCGATCGAGCTTGGCCCCGGGCTGCACGGTGATGTCCTGAAAATCCCGCCCCGTGGCGAATTTGGTGACCGTTCCCACCACCAGCCCTTTGGGATAAATCCGGTCTTCGCCCGAGGTGTACACCTTCTCGCCGATGCTGACCTTCTCCTCGTTGGGGATGTAATCGATGCGCGCTTCGTTGAGGCCGGTGCCCTTCAGCACGCCGTGGGCGTGGCTGTTTTCGAGGACCACGCCGGCCGCCGAGGAGTTGTCGCTGATCAGCAGCACCAGCGAGGAGCCCGGAAACACGTCCTCCACCTTGCCCACGATGCCGTCCGGCGTGATCACCGCCATGCCCGGCTGGACGCCCGAGCCGCCGCCCTTGTTGAGAAAAACAACCCGCGAGTTGGGGTTGGCGCCGGTGCCGATGACCTCGGCCGGCGTAGTTTCGGAAGCAATATCGTGCTGATAGGCAGCCAGCGCCTGGAGCCCGGCGGCCGTTCCCAGGGCGCTGCGCAGCGACTGGTTTTCGAGCTTCAGCCGGTCGACCTCGCCCCGCAGCCGCTCGTTCTGCCGCCGCGCGCCGTACAGCCACACATAGTTGCTCCACAGCCCCGAGAGGTAATCCTGGCCTCCGTGCACCACCCGCGCCACCGGCGTGATGGCCGTCACTCCCCACAGCCGGATCAGCCGCACGTCCCTGTCGCTCTTCAGTTGATAGCCGAGCAGCAGCAATTGGCCGAAGATGGCCAGGGCCAGGATGGTGATGTTGCGGTAGCGGGCGATAAAGGTTTCCACCGCCGTGTCCCTGCTTCAATCCGGAAAAGGAACCACAGATGAACACAGATGAACACAGATGAGAAAAACCTGCCGGTCTCTCCGGCTTTCAGATCGGTGTTTATCTGTGTTCATCTGTGGTTCCTGTGGCTCCATCAGTCAATCGAAATTTTGCGCAGCAGCTTGAAGTCGCTGAGCATCTTGCCGGTCCCCAGAACCACGGATGCGAGGGGGTTCTCGGCGATCGAGACGGGCAGCCCGGTCTCCTCGCGGATGCGCTTGTCGAGGTTTCGCAGCATGGCCCCGCCGCCGGTCAGCACGATGCCGCGGTCGCTGATGTCGGCGCTCAGCTCCGGCGGCGTGCGCTCCAGCGCCACCCGGATGGCGTTCATGATCGTGGCCACGCATTCCGAGAGCGATTCGCGAATCTCGCTGTCGTCCACCGTGACCGTCTTGGGCACGCCCTCGATCAGGTTGCGGCCCTTGATCTCCATCGTCAGCGGCTTGTCGAGCGGGTAAGCCGAGCCGATCTCGATTTTCACTGCCTCGGCGGTGCGCTCGCCGATCAGCAGGTTGTACTTGCGCTTGAGATACTGGATCAGGGCCTCGTCCATCTCGTTCGAGGCCGTGCGGACCGACCGGCTGTAGACGATTCCGGCGAGCGAGATCA
>DASQHK010000686.1:0-6697 GCA_035632135.1 Bryobacterales bacterium | reverse complement strand
ATTTACACCTACACCTGGGATCTGAACGATGAGGGTCTCGATCTCGCCCTTGATCGCATCGCCAATCTCGCCGGCTGCCGGGAAGTTATGCTGGCGGTGAGCTATCACCTGGCAACTTACTTCTTGCCGCACAATCCCCGGCGACCTATCTACTACGGCGGCGACGGCGCGGTTTATTTCACGCCGGATCTCCGGCGATACAGGAAGACGCGCATCCGGCCGCGCGTGAGCCCGGTGGTGACGGGTCCGGATTTTCTGCACCGGATCGTGGAGGCGGTCCACAAGCATGGCCTGCAGTTCGGGGCGTGGATCGTCTACCTGTTCAACCATCACCTGCCGGCCACGTATCCCGAATTCGCCAAGCACGATGCGTTCGGCAACCCCTATCCGGGCCAGCTAAGCCCGGCCCCGCCCGACGTGCAGGAGTATGTAGTGAGCATGACCCAAGACATCGTGGAGAACTACCGGCCGGCGGCCGTCCACGTCGAGTCGCTGAGCCGCCTGCATTACTCCTACGGCTTCCAGAACCCGAAAGTGCTGTCGCGCATCCCGCCCCGCGCCGAGTTTTTGCTGGGGCTCTGCTTTAACCCAGCCTCCCTGGCGCAAGCCAGGGCTGCCGGGATGGATGCGGAAAAATTCCGGCAGGAAGTGGCTGCCTGGCTGCGGCCGCGCCTGGAAAAGCTGCCGAGGCGCGCCGATCTCGAGCCGCCCACCGATGCCTGGATCGCCGAGGCTTTCGACGGCCGCCTGCGACAATACCTGGACGCCGGCTCTGTGCACGCCACAGCGCTGTGGCAACGCGTCGCAGAGGTGATCCATCGCGGCGGCGCGAAATTGCAAACCATCCTCGCCACGCCGCAGGACACCGTGCGCAGCGACTTGGCCGTTTCAGTCAATCCGCACATCGACCGCCTCACCATCGACCCCGTCGACGGCGGTGATGCGAGCCGGCAGCACGTCCGCGATCAGCGGCGGCAGATCGCCCCAGGCGGAGCGGTCATGGTTTCGCTGCAGCCGGGGCAATTCACCGAGCCCGGGCCGGTCGAGCAGCAGGTGCATGCCGCCGTTGCCGCGGGGGCAGGCGGGGCGACCTTCTACAACTACGGCCTTCTGCGCGAGGAGCAGCTCGGTTTCATAGGCCAGGCCCTGCGCACGCTATAAGGCATCGTCGGGCCCCTTTTTGCGTTCCCACATCTTTCTCCGCCGCACCTGCCCCGCTGTGCTATAACGAAAGCGCACCACCGGAGGCTTGATATGACCTGGAATCGGCGGAAGTTTTTGGCGAGCGGCGGCATCGCGTCTTTGCTGGTCGAGTGGCGGCCGCGGTACATCTACGCCGCGCAACTGGCGGCGCAGCACGGCGAAATCTACCGGCAGCTCGGCGTGCGGCCACTGATCAACGCAGCGGGCACCTACACCACGCTCACCGGCTCACTGATTACCGAGCGCTCGCGGCGCGCCATGGAAGAGGCTTCGCGCTGCTTCGTCCCGCTCATCGATTTGCAGAAGGCGGCCGGCGCGCGTATCGCTTCGCTGCTCAACGTGGAGGCGGCGATGGTCACCTCCGGCGCAACCGGCGCCATCATGCTGGCAACGGCGGCCTGCGTCACGGGCGGGGATCCGCAGAAGATTCGCCGCATCCCCGACACTACGGGCATGAAGAACGAAGTGATCATCCCCCGCCAGCACCGCAACGGCTTTGACCACGGGGCGCGCAACGTCGGCGTCAAGCTCGTGGAAGTGGATACCGTCAACGACCTCAAAGCCGCCGTCAACTCCAAGACGGCCATGCTCTACTTCACCAACATCTTCGAGTACAGGGGCCAGATCAAGCGCAAGGAATTTCTGGAAGTGGGCAAGCAGCACGGCATCCCGGTGTTCAACGATGCCGCGGCCGAGCTGCCGCCCGCGGACAACCTGTCGAGCATCGTGCACGAAGGCTTCGACCTGGTGGGGTTCAGCGGCGGCAAGGGACTGCGCGGCCCGCAGTCGGCCGGCCTGCTGCTCGGCCGCAAGGACCTGATCGAAGCGGCGCATCTCAACAACAATCCCCACGACGACACCGTCGCGCGGGCGGCCAAGGTCGGCAAAGAGGAGATCATGGGTCTGCTGGCGGCGGTCGATGAATACGCCCACCGCGATCACGAAGCCGACCAGCGGCTGTGGCGGAGCTTCATGGAAAACATCGCCAAGGATCTGCGCGGCATTCCGACCGTGACGGCGGAGGTTTACACACCGGGTCCGGGCGGGCACCCCATCCCTTACTTGCGTGTGCAGTGGGACCAGGACCGGCTGCGCCTCAGGTACGCCGATTGCACCCAGCAATTGCGCGATGGCGAGCCGTCGATCGAGGTGAACGGCGGCGCCGACGGCCTTTCCCTCGCCTCCTACAACCTGTTTCCGGGCGAGGAGCGCATCGTCGGCTACCGCCTGCGCGGCATCCTCAGGCAGGCGGCGCAGGCCAAGGCTTAGCCATAAGCGCGTGCAGGCGGCGGTCTGGTAGAATCAGATCAGTACGCTGCAATTGCGACGTCCCAGTGCGGGGACGTAGTTCAGCTGGTTAGAACGCCGGCCTGTCACGTCGGAGGTCGCGGGTTCGAGCCCCGTCGTCCCCGCCAATCTATTCAAAACCAAGATGCTTGCGAGCCTTTCACTGCCATTGGTACATACAACGGGGCAGATCATCACCAGTACAACTTCATCCCTAGCTGCACGGTGCGCATCGGAGCCGTGAGGCTCCGGATCTCACCCATGCGCGAGGCATCCGGCTTGATCGAGTTGTTGCTGATAAAACCGATCCCGCCCGGATTCCCGAACCACGGACGGTTGATGGCATTAAAGGCTTCCAGCCGGAACTGCAGCTTCACCGCTTCCGTGAAGTGGAAGTTTTTCGACATGGAGAGGTCCAGGTTGCGCGCCGAGGGCCCCGTGAAGATGCCCACGCCCGCGCTCCCCCAGTGGCACAGATCCGGGCGATTGGGAATGTTGCAGGTGACTCTTTGGAACGCATTCGGATCAAACCACAACTGGCGGGATTGATTCGAGAGCCGCCCGTCCGCGATGCGGTCCGGGCGCACCTGCCCGCCGTCGGCGCTCTTCCCGGTGTTGAGATCGTCTCCCTGCGTGATGCTGAACGGGTAGCCGGAGGCCAGCGTGATGATGCCGTTGGCTTGCCAGCCCCCCGCGACGGCCCCCAGGAAGCCCTTGCCGTCCCGGCGGTAAGGCAGTTCATAGACGAAGTTGCCCACCGCCCGGTGCCGCTGGCTGAACGGCAGCGGGCCTTTTCCGTCCGCCCAGTTCTGCGGGTCTTGGCCGTAGGGCCCATCCTGGGGACCGCTGGATTGTCCATTGGCCAGGCTGTAGGTGTAGTTGAAGCCATAAGCCAAGCCGTGCGAGTAGCGCTTGTCCAACGAAACCGTCAGCCCCTCGTAGTAGTTGTTCAATCCGTTGATGATCGCCTGGACGGTTGATACGGACTGGATGTTGGGAGTCTGCAACGGGTCGTAGAACTGCTGGATGGGACGGCGGGACTGGAAATTATTGTTCGGTGAAGGCTGCGCCACATTGTAATATCCCATGATGGAGGAGGCGTTGGAGGTCTTGCTGCCCACGTATGCGACGGTGAACGCGGTGCCCAGAGGCAGCTCGCGCTGGATGTCGAAGCTCCACTGCCAGTGGTTGTCGTTCTTGCGGTCCGACGGCACGTAGAAGACCTGCTCCGCCCCGTGCACGGAACTCCCGGTGAACAGATTCGGACCCAACTCGAGAATGGGGCTCCCGGGACGGAACATGCGTGTTGTCAGATTGAACGTCTGGCCGCCGCCCGAGACCGGGACAGTGCCGGCATTATCCGTGACCCCATAAAACGACTGGCCGGCCGAATAGGGCGGCGCCAGGTTCAGGATGGTGTAGTTATTGAAGTGGGTGGAGTTGTCAAACCAGCCCGCGCCGGTGCGGATCACCCACTTATCCCAGCGATAGGCGATTCCCAACCGGGGCATTAGGAACTGGTTAGTGCCCCACAGGGCCACTGCCGCTGCCGAGCCCAGCACCGTGGGCACCATGGTGGGGATTTGGGCGCCTTGGGGGGTAGTGTACAACTTGGTCAGGTCCGGGGTTCGCCAGTAGCCGCCGCGGTCGTACGGCGTGCCGATGTGGTCGTATCGCAACCCCCAATTCAACGTCAGCCGGGGCGTAATCTTCCAATCGTCCAGCACATACGCCGCCCACAGATTCTGGACCGGAAGGGTCAGCGCGTTTCCCTCCGGACTCTCCGCGTAATCCGGGTAGCCCAGCACGAACGAGGAGAAGCCGAACCCGGATTCGTTACTCGTGAAATTGATCTGCCCGCCGGGATAGTTTGCCGCTCTGCGGGTCATCGCACTGCGGTGAAACTCGCCGCCCAATTTGAAGGCGTGCTTGTTGTGGGTGATCGAGACGTGGTCGGACAGATCGTACACCATCGACGAGTCGAATCCTAAGCCATAGATGTCGCCGTACTGCGTACCCAAGCCCCCAATCGGAGGAATGCGGTTCTCGCTTCCTTGCAAAGGGCGCGGTCCGGTCGGCGAATTCACCAGGAAAGTGCCGATTCCGAGGCTGTTCTCCTGGAAATTCGGATCGTTGGCGCGCCTGTGATAGTCGGCGGTCTGGATATCCAAGAAGCCGTATCGGAACTCATTCAGGATGCTCGGGCTGACGATGTGAATCCATTGCACTGCCAGGCTCTTGGGATAGTTCTGGTAGGTTTCCCCGAAGTTCGGATTGATGGTGGGTACAGCCCAGTCCTGGTGATCCCACGCCAAACGGACAAAGGCCCTGTCTTTGGCGCTGAAATTGTGGTCGAACCGCATGAACCATTCGCTCTGTGAAATGGTGTTCGCGAGATTCACCCGGTTGGTGAAATCCAGCGGATCCGCCTGTTGGAACTGCGGTTCGATCAGGTACTTCATCAGGTTCTGCGCGCCCGGGTTGATCCGGCTGGCGGGGATCACGTTATTGGCGAAAGGCTTGCCGGTCAGCGGGTCGAAGATCAGTACCGGCGCGCGCAGCAGGCTGCTGCCTTTGTACACCGGATTGAGCAACGTGGAAAAATCGCCTCCCTTCATCGCGTCAGTCGGGAACCATCCGGTGGCAGGGCTTTCGTTGGTCTCGCGCCGTCCCTCGTAGTTGTAAGAGAAGAACGTGCGATTCTTGCCGTTGTAAATCTTGGGAATGACGACGGGGCCGCCCACATACACCCCGAACTCGTTGCGGCGCAGGGCATTCTTGGGCTTGCGCGCCTCGCCCGGAGCCAACTGGAAGTTCAGGAAATAGTCCTCCGCGTCCATCTTGCTGTTGCGAAGAAACTCATACACGCTGCCGTGAAACGCGTTGGTGCCGGACTTCATGGCGATCTGGATCTGGGCGCCGCCGGAAAAACCGTATTCGGCTGAATAGGTCGCCGTCTGTACTTTGAATTCCTCGATCGCGTCCAGCGACGGCTGCAGCGTAAGCCGGTTATAGCGCGGCTCTCTGACATCCACTCCGTCCAGCGAAACCCCCTGGGTCTGCCCGGGCTGCCCGTACGCGATCAGGTCGGTGGTGGCCCCGGCCGGCGAAGTGCGGGCCCCCGCCCCGGTGGGCCCCATCTGCGTTCCAAACGACACGCCGGGGATGGTGATCGCCAGGAAACCGATCTGCCGGTAACCGGATGGCAGCTCCAGAACACGCTGGTGTTCCAGGCTCTGGCCGACCGCCGCATCCTCGGTGTTCAGCAGGCGCGCCTCTGCCGTCACCTCCACCGTCTGCGTCAACTGCCCGACTTCGAGCGTGACGTCAACGCGGGCACGTTGCTGGAACAAGACGTCAATCTTATTGACCGTGGTTGCCTTAAACCCGGCCGCCTTGACGTCCAAGCGGTAGTTGCTCGGCTCGATCAACGGGAAGACGTAGATTCCATGCTGATTCGTCAGCTCGTGCCGTGCTTCGCCCGTATCGATACGGGTCAGTGTGACATCCGCGCCGACGATGGGCAGCCCGGAGCTGTCTAAAACAATGCCCGTTACCTCGGTCGACGTCGTTTGTGCCAGCAATAGCAGCCCGGCAGAGACAATACAAGCAATTAGGCTCAAAAGGAATCTGTTCGTCACACTCTCACCCCTCCGTTTAAAAGTGCGGCCTAAGACCGAGTAAGAGGGGATAGGCGACGGTACCGAATGAAGACGACCCTGCGCACGGCCGCACCTCCTCGCGGCCAGATTCTGTTGGCCCGGGTATAGCACCAACACTGGGTCAAGTCAAGCAGAAAGTTCATTGGCCAAAAGGGTTTTCGTGCCTCTCACCGCCAGATCGTTGAGGGCCGTTACGGACGGCGAACGGATCGGTGAAGCTGCTGCAAGGGCCGTATCGGACGGGAACCGGAAAGCCGCTCTCCAGAATCGCAGCCGCCGGAAGCCGTTTGGCTCTCCGAGATCGGGCCATCGGCCGCTGGCTACGATCAAAAGCTCACCTGCTTTTTTTCGCCCGCGACGTTGCTGCTCTGGTACCCGGCCGAACCCACGGTCGAATTCGGCGTTGCAAGAGCAGCCGCTGGCGGCGGCTCAATGCAAAAGCCTGGCGGCGCTCCGCAACTCCTCTGATACAATTGAGGTTTACGAGCCGCTGGGCAGGCGAGCCACCTCATGTTGCTAGCTCTTTTGCTGACCGTCAGCTTGGC
>DASQHK010000685.1:0-2203 GCA_035632135.1 Bryobacterales bacterium | reverse complement strand
CTGAACGGGCGGAAGCTGCTGGGCGCCACGCCCTGGCCGCAGCTCAAGCAGATCATCGACATGGAACTCGACTATCAGAAGACGGCCAAGAACGCCGGCGAGCAGGAATGCTGCGAGGTCAAGCTGCCGAGCGTGATCTCGAAGTAACAGGATCCCATCGTGGGCCGAATCTCACGCCAAGGCGCAAAGAACGCAAAGGATGCGAACATGCGCCGGGCGTTTACCCGGCGTGCTTGGCCGCTTGGCGTGACGGTGGCGCTGCTGTTGGCCGCCGCGGCCCTGGCGTGGGCCGATGCGGACGCCCAGCGCTACATACGCGACGTTCGCACGCTGGCCTCCCCGGAGATGAAAGGCCGCGGCGACGGCTCGCCGGAGCTTGAGAAAGCAGCTCGCTACATTGCCGGCCAGTTTCAGGCGGCGGGCCTCCAGTCGCTCAACGGCCAGTCCTGGTTCCAGCCATTCCGCGTTTCAACCGGGGCGACGCTCGGCTCGAACAACCGGTTTGAGGTTCAGAGCAACGGCAAGGCCGAGGCGCTGCGGCCCGGCGTCGATTTTCTTCCCTTCAGTTTCTCCAGCCGCACGATGGTTTCGGGCGAGGTGGTCTTCGCCGGCTATGGTATTACCGCGCCTGAGTATCACTACGACGATTACGCCCATCTCGACGTGAAAGGCAAGATCGTGCTGGCGCTGCGCCACGAGCCGCAGGAGAACGACGAGAAGAGCGTGTTTCTCGGCAAGGATTTCACGCGGCACGCGGAGTTCATCAACAAGGCGATCAACGCGCGCAATCGCGGGGCGCTGGCGCTGGTGGTGGTGAACGACCGCGCGGCGCACCCCCGGGACGAGGACATGCTGATCAAATTCGGCATGACCAAGGGGCCGGAAGACGCGGGGCTGCCGGTGGTGCAGGTGAAAACGGCCGTCGCCGACCAGTGGCTGCGGCCGGCGGGCAAGACGCTGGAAGCGTTGCAAAGGGAGATCGACAAGACGCTCGAGCCGCAGCCGCTGGCGCTGCCGGCGTCGCTGCGGCTGACGATCGGCGTGGACCTGGAGCGGCGCCTGGCGACGGTGAACAACGTGATCGGGTATCTGCCCGGCGCCACGGAGGAGCACATCATCATCGGCGCGCACTACGACCATCTGGGCCTGGGCGAGCACGATTCGCTCGCTCCGTCGATGGCGGGCCAGGTGCATCCCGGCGCCGACGATAACGCCTCGGGCACCGCGGGAATCCTGGAGCTGGCGCGGATGTTCGCCGCGCAGAGAGCGGGCGCCGCCGGCGCCGGCGACAAGGTCCCGCCGAAACGGGGCGTGGTGTTCATCGCTTTCGCCGGCGAGGAGCTGGGGCTGCTGGGCTCGGAATATTACGTGAACCACCCGCTGCTGCCGCTCGACCAGGCCGTGGTGATGATCAACCTGGACATGATCGGGCGGCTGCGGCACAACAAGCTCTATGTCGGAGGAGTGGGTACTGGGACGACCTTCAAGCCGCTGGTCGAGGGCGACGTGAAAAAGTTTGCGTTCAAGCCGGACTACGCCACCGGCGGCTACGATTCGAGCGACCACACCAGCTTCACCGCCAAGCAGGTGCCGGTGCTGTTTTTCTTTTCCGGGCTGCACAGCGACTACCACAAGCCTTCCGACACCTGGGACAAGATCGAGGGCCCCCAGACGGCGCACCTGCTGGACATGGTGTTCGACCTGGCGGAGCGGCTGGACGCCGCCGCGGCGCGGCCCGAATTCGTGCGCGTGGCCGATCCGCACTCGCACGGGACGGCGACGGGCTCGGTGGGCGGCGGCTACGGGCCGTATTTCGGCTCCATCCCCGATTTTGGCGAGGTCGAAAACGGCGTGAAGTTCGCCGACATCCGTGAAGGCTCGCCGGCGGCCAAGGCGGGACTGAAGGGCGGCGACGTGCTGGTGGAGTTTGACGGCAAGCCGATCAAGAACCTGTACGATTTCACCTACGCGCTGCGCAGCAAGAGCGTGGGCGACACGGTGGAGGTGCGCGTGCTGCGCGACGGCAAGCCGCTGGCGGCAAAGGTGACGCTCGAACAGCGGCGGTAACTGATTCTCTTTCGCGGAACAGCCGATAAGAATAGAAGAGCCGCTAATGTCCGACCAGCCTCCCGTCGCGCAGGCCCGCCACAGTCTTCCGCCCCTGATCCTGCATCCCTTCAGCGACTCGGCCAGCTCGCTGCAA
>DASQHK010000684.1:0-3073 GCA_035632135.1 Bryobacterales bacterium | reverse complement strand
CAGCAGATGCAGCAGCGTGGGCCACTGGCCGCGGAACGCCTGGGCGCCGGAAAGGGGGATCTGAGAGAAGACGGCCAGCGAAATGACCATCGCGGCCATGATGGGCACGCCGCCCAGGCGGGGAATCGGCCGCTCGTGGAGTTTGCGGTCCTGGTCCGGGCGGTCGAGGATACCGGCGCGATTCAGAAAATTGCGAACCAGCGGCGTGAGGAAAAAACAGATGAGGAAGGAAAGCGCCGCCAGAAACAGCAGACTATACATAGGCTCGCCGGAGGAGAGTTAATTGTAACTCACTTCGATCGAATCACTGTCGCTTGATTTGAGCCGCACGGTGATATCACGGTGCGGAGTTTCGAGGCGCAGGGTGTTGACGCCGTCCCAGACCAGGCCCGACGCGCCCGGGCCGAGAAAATAGCCGAAACGGCAGGGTAACTGCGGTCCCGCGGATAGGACCAGCGTCTGGGATGGTTCTATGACTTCGATGGCGGGGGAATAGGTATCGGCAGTGATAACTGGCGGCGCGGCGAAGCCGAAAGGCAGCAGGATCCAGCCTAGCGGCAACAGGCAAACGCGGCCGGCGCGAATTTCCGGAGTGATGCCCGGCGCGAGGTGCACAAAACTTTCCAGTCGATGGGAGCCTCGGCCCGCAAGATCGTCGACGATCAGCCAGCCGGCGTCGGGAATGGAAACAATCGAGCGGCGGTGCTCGACGCCGAGATGGTGATAGCCATCATGAGCGGCGGAGAGGAAATGAAACTGTGGCTGGCGGCGCTCCTCGACAGGGCCAACCCGCGCGCGGCGGCCAACGCGGAAGGCGGCCCAGACCTGAAACTGGTCGCGGCCGTCCACGCAGACCGTGTTGTGTGCGGCCGTAGAGCGCAGGCGGTCGCGGGCCGGACCGGGCTCATAGGTAGGCGTGCCGAAATCGGTTACTACGCGGCGCGGACCGCCCGAGGCTTCGAAAGAGAAAATGCCGGCGTGCTGGTGGGCGGGATTGTAGCAATCGGCCGGCGCGCCATAGTCAGCGATGAGGCGGCCATGAGCGGTGTCGAGGATGTAATAGCCGCTGGCAGGAAACGAGACGAGACCGCCGGCGGCGGGCGGGTCGGAGGTCTCGGTGTCGAGCGCGTCGTGAAACAGCGGGAGGCGGCCATCCGGGTGACGGAGCGCGCGGTAAAACCGGGTCATGCGCGCGGCCGCTGAAACGAGTTCCGGCGGGACCTCGCAGCCATTGGCGGCGAGCAGATGGATGGAGTCCTCGACGAGCGCGGTCATGGAGGCGTGATACCAGGGTGAGCGCTCGAAATGGCCGCCGTCGGGCAGGATCTGAGCGGTGAACTCGCGACGGAGCAGATGCAGGCCGGTGGTTTTCCAGCGGGCGGCGGAAGCGCCGTCGAAGTAAAGGCCGGCGGCGAGGAGAGCACGAGCGTTCTCGAGCAGGTGATTGCCACCGAGATGGAACTCCAGGTTGGCAGCGAGGAAAGCGGCTTGCGTGGCGAGCGATGCGACCATATTGGGCGCGGGCGCGAGGGTCGAGGAAAAGGCGCGGATCCAGTTGACGATGCGCAACGAGGTTGGGTACGGGTGCCAGCCGGGCCAGGCGCCGGGAGGATTGGAGCGAATCCAGTTCTCCACTTGGCGCGCGAGGAGAGCGGGCTCGGCGGCTGCCGCCCAGTCGAAGTAGTGGAGATGAAAGCGCGCCAGCAGAGGCGTGTTTGGCGGGTTCCAGTCGATGGGCTCGGCGGGAGAGACTACTGTGCGAGGGACCGGGCGCGGCGGGCACGAAAAACCTGGGCGGGGGCGGGCGGAGAGCGCAGCGCGGCCGCACGCCAAGCGCGCCAGCGACGGAAAACGCGGATAAAGCTGCCAGGCGAGCCGGTAGTGGAGGCGTCCCAGAATTTGCTCGGGGCGCAGACAGCGCAGGCTATACCAATAGGCGGCGAGAAGATCGAGCGGCATCGGCGGGGACAGGCTCGGCGTTGACGGCGGGCTGGAGGGCCTCGATGTATTCGGTTGCCCGCTGCTGGAATGACGCGTGGCGGACGACGTAATCACGGCCGTTCTGGCCGAGGCGGCGGCAGAGATCCGGATCGGCTGCGAGCTGTGTGATGGCGTCGCGCATTTGCTCGGGGGATTCGGGCTTGCAGGCAAGGCCGCACTGGGCTTCGTGGAGCAGCCGCGCGGCTTCGCCGCGCACGCCGAGGATGAGCGGCCGCGCGGCGGCCATGATCTCGAACATCTTCGATGGCAGCACGGTTTCAAACAGCGGCGAGCGCGCGAGATGCACGACGCAGGCGCCGGAGAGAGCCAGATACGAGGGAATCGCCGACCAGGGCTGCTGGCCAAGGAACGTCACGTTGTCGAGGCGGCGCTTGCGCCGCTCGCGCAGCAGGTTTTCACGCTCGGCGCCGTTGCCGACAATCAGGAAATGAATGTCGTCTCGGGCGCGCAGCAGCTCGGCGGCGCGCAGGATCGTCGATACGGAGTGCGCCATACCTAGCGTTCCGATGTAGGAAACGGTGAACTTGCCCGCAAGCCCGGCAAGCTCGGCGGAGCTCGCTGGAGTCACGCCGGGGCGGAACATTTCCGCGTCCACGCCGTTTTGGATGACGGCGATGCGGGCGGGATCAACGCCGCGCTCGACGAGGCGGCGGCGAAATTCGTCGGTGACCACGACAATCCTGGAGGCCCGGCGGTACAGGTTTTGGGTGAGGCGGTCGAGGGCGCGGTAGAGGCGGGAATCGGGTGAGCAGGCGTTGACCGCCACCAGCGACTCAGGCCACAGGTCGCGGACTTCGAAAACGAAGCGGGCGCCGTAATGGCGGGCGATGAAACCGGCGGCCTGCGCGCAAAGCAGTTGCGGCGAAGTGCCGATGACGACTTCGGGCTTGAAGTCGAGCAGGTAGCCGCGCACGGCGGCCGAAAGACAGAAGCTGACGTAGTTGGCCGAGCGCCGGACGATGCCGCGATTGGCCGCCGGGTAGAGCCACGCACGGTAAACCGTGACGCCTTGGTATTGCTCGCGGTCGAAGACCCTCCAGAAGCGGCGGCGAAAGCCGGGGTAGATGCGGCC
>DASQHK010000683.1:0-3350 GCA_035632135.1 Bryobacterales bacterium | reverse complement strand
GCTCGGTAAAATGCTGAGAACACGTGAAGCCGGTTCCGCTTTGGCTTCCCCTCAAGTTCTGTGCCCAAAGCACGAGATTCCGCCGGGTCACAGGGACAGGATACGGTTCGAATCGGCGGCTTCGCGCGCGCGAAGGACGATGCCGGTCACGCGGTAGATGTCGTCGAGGGAAATCATGTGAGGCGTGTGCGAGTAAAGCGAAAAGACGAAGTCGGCGAACAGCGGCGCGTGATGGGGCAGGTCGGTGATCTCGCGCGGTTTTTCGGAAGTGGTGATCAGCGTGAGATGGCCATTTTGATATTCGATGACGCCCTTGGAGCCGGCGATGCGCAGGCGGTCGTCGCCGTGAGTGGGAGCGGTTTCGGGGCGCAGATAATCCATGCGGAGGTTGGCGGTGCCGCGGTTGTCGAGGCGAAAGATGAGCGCGGTGTTGTTTTCCATGTCGCCGATGGCGGGAAAGGCGACGTTGGACTGAAATGCGGCGGTCTCGACGAACTCGCGGCCGCTCGACCAACGCATGAGGTCAATCATGTGGATGCCGATGTAGGGGATGGTGCCGCCGTAGGTGGAGCGGCGCTTCATCCAGTCGGGACGCGGGCCGAGCTTGTAGGATTTCTGGGCGCCGAGGGCGATCGGCTCGCCGATGGCGCCGCTGGCAATGAGGGACTTCATGGCCAGGTAGTGCGGCTCGAAGCGCATGGGCAGCAGCATGGTGAGCCGGGCGTGATGATGAGCGATCGTTCTCTTAATCGCTTCCAGATCGGGGAACGAGATGGCCAGGGGTTTTTCGGCGGCGATGGCGAGGCCACGCTCGGCGCACGCCTGCACGGAGCCGGCGCGCTGGCCGTTGGTGTCACAGATGGCGACAACATCCAGCTTCTCGGCGTCGAGCATGCGGACGTAGTCGGTGTAGAGCTTGGCGCTGGCGAGGATGGGATTGCTCGAGGCGCGCTGCTTCTCGCGCTCGGTGGGCGCGGTGACGGCGACGACGCGGATTTCGGGGACGAGCTTGGCGGCCTCGAGCACTTCGGAGTAATGTCCATCGAGGCCCAGGATGCCCACGCGGACCGGATGCGGGAGAGCGGGGTGCGATTCCTGGGCGGCAAGAGATTGGGCCAGAGCGGCGGCGGCGCCGGCGGCGAGAACTCTTCTTCGGGTCCATTGGCTGGTCATGGTGACGCGCCTCCGCGCGCTTTGCGGTGTAATTCTGCATTGTAGTGGCGCGGCGGGCGGGGGTCAATGCGCCGCAGAGCGCAGCGGCTTGTGGGCTCCGCGGCAACGGTCTAGAATGGTTCGCATGTTTCTCACGCGGGGGAGAGCGCTGGCGCTCCTGCTGGCGGCGGCGCTGGCGGCAACGCAGCCCGGCTGCGGGCGGCTGCGGTCCGTGGAGGCGCAGAAGAGCCAGGACAGGGAAGGGCTCGAGCTTGGCAAGGTCACACGCAAACGCCAGATTGCGCCGGTGTGCAGCGACGCCGAATGGCTGACGCGGCCGGATCGCGACGCCACCGAGGAGCCCGAGAAGGTCCTGGATGCGCTGCAAATTAGGGAGGGGGCGACGGTGGCCGACGTGGGCGCCGGGGTGGGTTACTTCACCTGGCGGCTGGCCAAACGGGTGGGACCGAAGGGGAAGGTAATCGCGGTGGATGTCCAGCAGAAGATGCTGGACCTGCTGGCGGAAAACCTGAAGAAGCGAAACATCAACAACGTGGAGACGGTTCTAGGAACGGCGCGGGACCCGCACCTGCCGGCGGGCGCCGTAGACCTGGCGCTGCTGGTGGATGTGTATCACGAATTCCAAGAGCCGGAAGCGATGATGCGGCATATCCGCGCGGCGCTCAAGCCGGACGGGCGCGTGGTGCTTCTCGAATACCGCAAGGAAGACCCGTCGGTGCCGATTCTGCCGCTGCACAAGATGAGCGTGGAAGAAGTGCGGTCGGAACTGGAGCCGCTTGGCCTCCAGTTCCAGCAGACGCTGGAGTTCCTGCCGATGCAGCACATCCTGATTTTTACGAAGAAGGCGGGAAGCTGAGAACGGGCGAGCCGGCCTGCTCGAGGATCTTTTTGGGGAAGACCTCGCGCACGGTTTCGACCACGGCGTGCAGCATGAGGTAGCCTTCACCGCGGTCAATTTGACGCGAGAGCTGCAGCCAGCCTTCCTCGACCGAAGCGCCGAGAGGAATCTTGAGGGTCCAGCAATCCAGGAGCGTGCAGCCGACGCGGCCCGGCTGGAGCCAGGCGCTGAAACGGACGCCGCCGGGGGCGACCAGCTCGACGTAATCAAAACCCAGCTCGCGCATGGCTTCCACGGTGAGCGTCCAGCACTCTTGCACGGATTCGGCGCGCTCGAGGGCGTAGCGGTACGACCGCAGCTTGGTTTGCGAGGCGATTAGCTGGCGCACGGTGCCGCTGAGGATGATCTTCCGCGCTTCCGTGAATTCGGCATAGCCGAGGTGCTGGATGCCCATCCAGGAGACTGCGCAGAAAAGAATGATCACCAGGCCGTTGTAGCGGAACTGGGGGATGGAGGCCAGCAGCGAGACTATGGCGAAGATGCTGGTGACGCCGTAGATGAGCAGCACGGCGCGGCGCGGCGTGAGGCCGAGGTCGATGAGGCGATGATGAATGTGGCGGCGGTCAGCGGTGAAGATGGGATCGCCACGCAGAAAGCGGCGGCTGACGGACACGCCGGCCTCGAGAATAGGGAACGCCAGCGCCATGAGCGGCGCCGTGACGCCCAGCAAGGTGATCGATTTTTGCGACCAGAGAATGCCATAAGCGCCGAGCAGGAAACCGATAATCAAGCTGCCGCTGTCGCCCAGGAACATGGAGGCGGGATTGAAATTGAAACGCAGGAACGCGAGCAGCGCGCCGGCCAGCGGGGCGGTCAGGATAGTCAGAACAGCGCCCCAGCCCTGCAGCAGCGCGCCAACCAGCATCGTGCAGGTGGCGAAAAAGCCCACGCCGGAGGCGAGGCCGTCCATGCCGTCAATCAGGTTGAAGGCGTTGGCGCAGCCGACCAGCCAGAGAATGGTCAGCGGAAAGCTGAGCCAATGAGAGAACAACGGGCTGACGGCGAACACGTCGCGAATGCGGATGCCGTACCAGAAGAGCCAGCAGGCGGCCGCCACCTCGCCCAGGAGCTTTTGCCAGGGCCGCAAGCCGAACAGGTCGTCGAGCACGCCTATCAGGAAGACCAGGGCCGCGCCGGGCAGCAGATGCAGCAGCGTGGGCCACTGGCCGCGGAACGCCTGGGCGCCGGAAAGGGGGATCTGAGAGAAGACGG
This sequence comes from Bryobacterales bacterium, assembly GCA_035632135.1. GTDB lineage: Bacteria > Acidobacteriota > Terriglobia > Bryobacterales > JACQDG01 > DASQHK01. The sequence goes on along the minus strand of DASQHK010000683.1, from coordinate 67 downwards.
CCAGCGAAATGACCATCGCGGCCATGATGGGCACGCCGCCCAGGCGGGGAATCGGCCGCTCGTGGAG
>DASQHK010000682.1:0-4395 GCA_035632135.1 Bryobacterales bacterium | reverse complement strand
TCGGGCTTGAGGCGGATGGCCTTTTCGAACGCTTTGCCGGCTTCGGCTTCGTTGGCCATGCTCTGGTAGGCGATGGCCAGGTTCAGGAAAGCCTCGGCGAACTCCGTCTTGTGCGTGACGGCGCGGGTGTAGAGCTTGATGGCCTCCTGGGTGTTCTTGGCCTTCTGCTCGAGCAGGGCGGCGTTGAACAAGATCTCCGGGTGGTTGGGCTTCAGCTCAACCAGACGGTGGTAGAGCTTGCGGGCGTCATCGAAGTTTTCGAGCTGGAGATGAACGCCGGCCAGGCCGAGGAGGGCTTCGGCGTCCTCGGGAGCGAGCTTCAGGGCCTGGGTGAAAGCGCTGAGGGCCTCCTGGGGCTTGCCGGCCTTGACGCAGACGATGCCCAGGTTGAGCCAGGCTTCGGCCCAGGCGGGTTTCTCCTTCAGGCATTGCTCATAGGCGGCGATGGCCCGCGGCCAGTCGCTGCGCTTGTGCAGGACCAGGGCGAGGCGGAAGCGGGCGTCGAGGAAGTCAGGCTTTTCCTGGAGCACGCGCTGGTAGCAGTCGGCCGCTTCGGCGTCCTTGGATTTTTTCTCGTAGAGCAGGGCCAGGTTGTAGAGCGGGGCGATGGCCTTGGGGTCGAGGCGTAGGGCGTGCTGGTACTCGGCGATGGCGTCGGCCTCGTTGCCCAGCTCCTCGCAAGCGATGGCCAGGTTGATACGGGGATCGACAACATCGGGCTTGAGCTTGGCGGCCTCGCGGTAGGCGGCGGCAGCCTCCTGGTGCTTGCCGAGCTTCTGGCGGGTGGCGCCGAGGTTGTACCAGCCCTCGAAGGACTGGGGATTGAGCTTGACGACCGTTTCGTATTGCTCGGACGCCTCTTTGTACTGTTCCATGCGGAAGCAGGCGTAGGCGAGACCCTCGTGGGCGGTCCAGGAATCGGGCTTGGCCTTGACGAGCTTGTCGTAGCAGGCCAGAGCGTTCTTGAAGTCCTGCGTCTCGCTGTAGACGGAGGCGAGGTTGGCGAGGGCCTCCTCGGACTGGGGCTCGAGATCGAGGGCCTTCTTGTAGGCGCTGACGGCCTCGCCGTACTGCTTGGCGAGGTGGAGGCTGACGCCGAGTCCGAAGCGCGCGGGGAAGGACCCGGGGTTGGTTTTCAGATACGCTTCGTAGGCGGCCTTGGCGGCGGCGAACTCGCCCATTTTGGTATAAGCAGTAGCAAGACCTAGGTGGGCGTCGGACAGCTCGGGGGCGTTGTGGATGACGGTCTTGAAGGCTTGGCAGGCCTCCTGGTAGGAGCCCAGGGCTTCGTAGCAGAGGGCCAGGTTGAACTCGGCGGCGACGTTGTCGGGGTCGACGGCGAGCAGGTCGCGGTAGGCCTTGGCGGCCTCGCTGTGCTGCTTGCGCTCGAGGTAGATCTGGGCCATGGCGGAGTAGATCTCGGCGAGGTTCTCGCCGCCCTTGCGGGCCTTTTCGAGGAAGCTGAGGGCTTCCTCGGCCTTGCCCTGCATGTGCAGGGCGACGGCGGCGGCGAAGAACTCGTTGGGGTCGTGGCCGTTGGAGCCGCTGGGCGGGCCGGGGCGCCGGTCATTGCCAGGAGCGGAGCGCTGGTCGCCGCCGGGGCCGGAGCGCGCATCGCTGCCCGAGCCGGGGCGCCGCTCCTCGGCCGCTGGGGAGCCCGGCGCGTTGGGTGACGCCGGCCGCACAGGGGCGCCAGCCGGCGCCGCGGGAGCCGTCTCCTTGTGTTTTTCCGTGTTGGAAAGATCGCCGAAAATTCTCATGACATTCTCCTCGCAATGCAGAATGGCGGACTAGACTTCGCCGCCCAGATACTCCAAAAATCCTTTCAGCCACGCAATCAGCCGGCCCTCGCTATCGTCGTTGCCGGAGATGGAAATGGAACGCACCAGCGCGGACTCGCCGGTCTCGGAGAAGAAGCCCACGCCCCCGAGCTGGAGGTCGGACTGGGAAAACGAATCGACGCCGCGATCGTCGATCAGGGTGGTGATGCGGCCGCCGAAAACCTGGACGGTGATGTGGTACATCTTGTTCTCTTCGAGATCGAACGGCATGGCCGTAACGTGATGCTTCTCGGAGGCGGGCGTCGCGCCGTCCAACACCGGGTAGCGGATGAGCACGGTACGGCGTTCCTTGCCCTTTCCCATCCGCGTGAGCTTGAAAGCGTAATAGTTCTTGTTGTCGGCCGCGCGCACCACCCAGTCGAGCGCGGTGCGGCGCACCAGGCCATCAAAGACAAATTCGTAGTCGGCGCGGGAAAGGGACGGCCGGTAAAGCGTGACGCCAATCTTGCACTCCACGAGGCCGTCGTCGCGGCGCTCGAGGAGCGCCGGGCTGCTCCAGGCTGCGGTGTTCTGAAAGCTGTCCTCGATCAGGAAATAGGCGCGCTCGCGCAGCGGCTTGGTGAGCGCACGGAAACCGGTGGTGAGCGGGCCCTTGCCGACGTGGACGAGCAGCAGCACGGACAACAGCGACGCGGCGACGGTCAGGACCGCTTTGCCGCGTTTGGAATGCAGGGCGGGCTTGCAAGCCTCGACCCACCACAGGGCCGCCACTTCCTTGCGGCGGCGAAGCCAGACGGCGCCGCTGCCGGCGCGATCGCGCTGCACCTGCTCGAGCGCCTCGCGAACGCCGGCCTGCTCCTCCGCCTGTGTCTTCAGGACCGGGGACGCGGGTGGGGCCTGCTTTGGCGAGAGGGACGCCGGGCGCAACGGGTCGGACGCGATATCGAGGCGCTCGACCGGTTGGAGCGGATCGGGCGGAGACGGCCGCAGCGCCGGAGCGCTGAGCGGCTCTGGACCGACGGGGGCCGGGGCCGGCCGGGCGGCGGGAAGAGACATCGCAAGCTCCGCGCGGGGGACGGCCGGGGCGGGACGGCGAAACTCGGGGGCTTCCTCCGGGGCAGGCGACGGCGGCTCGACAGCGGCGGGCCGGGGCGGCGCGACCTTCGGCGCGAGCGCCGCCAGGGGCATCGGAGCCGGGCAAGCCACGGCCGCCTCTTGCACTCGCAGCTTAGGAACGCGGGGGCGACTGGCGGCGAGCGGGGCCGGCTGCGGGTCGCGAGGAAAGGGGAGGCAGCACAGCGGCGGCGCCACGGAGCTTCCACCCAGATTCTGCGGAGCCACCCAGCGGCCCGAATCAACGGCAGGCGCGGCGACGACACGGTGTGACAGCGCGTCGCGCAGGCCGGCGCGAGCCGGGCGCCCAGCGGCCGGAGTGCTCTCGGGGCGGGCAGGCATTTGGGCCAGCCGGGGCGACAATGTGGCGGGCCAGGCACGGAGGCCGGAGCGGATCGGCAAATGGGCCGAGGCCAGCGGCGCGGCCAGCACCGCAGACGGACGCTGCGGAGATGCCTTGCCGGCGAAGGCGGAGGAGTGGAGCGAAATCCAGCCGCCGGGCTCGAAGGTCTTGCCGGGAGGCGGCGGGAGGTCGGGTTCGGGAGCCGCGCGGCGGAAGCGGTGGTCGGCGGCGAGAGATCGCGGAGATGGAGATAAAGCCCCTTCCGGCATGACGGGCGCGGCCGGGCGCCGGCGCGGCGGATGCGGCTCGAGCGCCGCGGCAGCGCTGGGACGAGAAACCGGTAGCACGGCCTGCTTCGGCGCAAGGCCGATGGCCGGACCGATTCCGGAGAGCTGGGCCGGCGGACACTGCGGCGAATGGAGTGCGCCAGGAGCGCCTGGATAAACGTGCGGTGAGGCAGGGCGCGGCGCGGTGGGCGCGGCAGCCGGGGCGGTGGCCGCGACGGCTTGCGCGGGGGCAGCGAGCCGAAGGGCGTGGCGCGAGCCGCACGGAGCGAGCGGCGCGGGCGGCGCTTCCCGAACGCCGGCGGACCAGGGAAGCTGGCGGGCGGCGAGCGAGCCGGCTTGCGAGGCGCGGATGGCAGGCGCCAAGCTGAGCGCCGCGACCAGAAGCTCCGCAGAAATCACCGGTGTGAGGACCGTGGACTGCGCGGCCGGCGGCGCAGGCGCGGGCTCTGCCGCGAGGCCGTTCCAGCGCCGGGCCGGCGGCGGAGCGGGAAGCCAGAAACGACGCGCCAGGCGGTCCGGGCCGATCTCGATTTCGGCGGGACGCCAGGGTTGCGGCTGGAGCGGATGCGCCGAGGGCGCGAGCTGTGAAAATGCGGCGGCCTGTTTCTGGAGCACAGCGAAGGCGATGCTTTCGCACGCGGGCGCGGCGCTCCACTCGACCGGCGCAACGCTCTGGATCTCGGCGTAGGCGAGACCCCCTGCGGCGGCTGCTCCCGCCGCCACCGGCACAGCGACGGGAACGAAATGCTGCGCCGGGCGCACGCCGCCCCATCCGCTCGGCCGCACGCGCGAGCCGGAAGCGGCGGGCACCGGCTCCAGAATGGCGCTCGCGGCGCGGGCGAGGCGCGGCATGGCGAACAGCCGGGCGCCG
>DASQHK010000681.1:0-18406 GCA_035632135.1 Bryobacterales bacterium | reverse complement strand
CCAGGACAGAATGATTGAATGTGAAATGACGCCCCGCTGGAGATAGCCTAGAACACTAGCCACACATACCGTGACCCAAACCCCGGTGTTTGCATTGGTGTAAAGCAGGCGAATCTGCTGCGCGTGAACCTGCCGCTTCCTTCTGGCCTGAGTGGCTTGCTCGGCTCCGGCTGGTGAAACCTTCGGTGACATAGATGCGTCCGCGAGGGTCACCCGACCACACTCGACCGCGAAGGCTTTATTCAGGATTTCCCCTTCGCCTTCCCGGTCACCAGCCAGTGTACATCCAATTACCCCGCTGGGAGTGGTTTTTGCATCATCTCTATCCCGAGCGGCTCCGGGCGGCCCGCGAAGAGGCCAGTTCTGCCTCTTCGGGCCTACGATATTCCTATCATTGCCGATCGTGATGGCCCGGCCGCCCAGGCGGTCGATATTATGAGGGTGCTGCATCGCTGCACACGAAGCTGCACGGGGCTACGTTTGGGCAGGATCCCACGAAAAAATGCTGCTGCTCGCAATCTGCGGAATGTTGATAGTGCGCGCTACTCCTGTCGAAACCGCCGAACTCTTGCTGGAGACGGCCTGATCCCCCAGCCCATCGGATCGGTCAGTCGGCCCGCGGCGGATTGACCTTAGCGCCGGGACGTACCGGCACGTCATTACCCTAGTACCGCGACGCTAACGTCGGTACCGCACTGAATGTAACCGTCTTCCTATTGCTCTGCCGCCTGCCACTCGCTTACGCTGCTAGCCAGAGGGGAAACTGGGCAAGAACTCATGGCAGGCACAGATCCGGAACGCATCTTCGCTCTGGTAAAATTCAGCGAGCCCGAGAATCCGCCCACGACCGAGCGCAAGATCTCCGGCGGCTCCGTCACGTTGTCGTGGGAGTCGCTTGCCGGCGGGTCATCGAGCGACTCGGCGGCGATTGAAGACGTCACCACCGATGGGATCATCGTCCGGCTGCACGAATCGGTCGCGGTCGGGCAGACGGTGCGTGTGCGCGACGACCTGGCCGAGCGCAAAGCCACCGTCCAGCACTGTGAGAAGCGGGGGGGCGAGTTCCTCGCGGTTCTCCATTTCGTCGGCTTCGATCGCCGCCACGAGGATCGCCTGCCCACCGCCGGCCAGGGGACGCTCCACTGGAAGGATCGCAGCGGCGGGCAGATCGCCAGCGTCTATGTGAGGAATGTCGCTGAAAGCGGAGTGCAGGTCGAGCTTCACAAGCGCCTCGATCGGTATCAGACGGTGTGGCTTTCCGGGGAAGCTTGGGAGTGCGAGGGCCGCGTGCGCTACTGCCGGAGAGAAGGGTCGAAGTACCTGGCAGGCATTCAGTTGATACGCCCGCCTTACCTGAAGAATTACTCCGCTCGCCGCTTTTAGCCCGCAGCTCCTTGGTGTGCTGACGAACTCGCGCGCTTCATGGGGCGGGACCCGAGCTTCATCACTTCTTGACTGGCCCAAGTCCCTCTCTGAGCCTGCGGGTGGGCAGGGCGCAGCGGGCGAGATGGTAAAATTTAGTCTTGATTGATCGCATCACGGTTCGGGGCGCGCGCCAGCACAACCTCAAAAACATCGACGTTGAGATTCCGCGCGGCTCGCTGACGGTCGTCACCGGGCTGAGCGGGTCGGGGAAATCCTCGCTGGCCTTCGACACCATTTACGCCGAGGGGCAGCGGCGCTACGTGGAGACGCTCTCGCCTTATGCCCGGCAGTTTCTGGACCAGATGGAGCGGCCGGAGGTGGACCTGATCGAGGGGCTGAGCCCCGCCATCTCGATCGAGCAGCGCACCGCCAGCCGCAGCCCGCGCTCCACGGTCGGAACCATCACCGAAATCTACGACTATCTGCGGCTGCTGTATGCGCAGATCGGCGTGCCGCACTGCCCCAACTGCGGGCGCGAGATCAGCCGGCAATCCGTGGAGCAGATTGTCGGACAGGTAATGGAGATGGGCGGCGCGCAGCGGCTGATGGTCCTGGCGCCCATCGTGCGCGGCCGCAAGGGCGAATTCAAGAAGGACCTGGAGAAGCTGGTGCGGCAAGGATTCTTGCGGGCGCGCATCGACGGCGAATTGCGGGCCATCGACGAGGAGATCAAGCTCGACAAGCGGCGCAACCACACCATCGAGGTGCTCGTGGACCGGCTGCAAATCAAGCCCGAGATCGAGCCGCGCCTGGAAGCGTCGGTGCGCACGGCGACCAAGCTCACCGGCGGCACCGTTCTGGTGGCCGTGGTGGGCGGCGCCGAGCGGATGTATTCGGAAAAACTGGCCTGCACCGAATGCGGCACGAGCGTGCCGCAACTCGAGCCGCGCTCGTTTTCGTTTAACAGCCCCTACGGGGCTTGCCCGGGTTGCGCCGGGCTGGGGAACAAGTGGGCGTTTGATCCTGGCAAAGTCATAGCGGATCGCGCAAAGCCGCTGCTGGAAGGCGGATTGGCGCCGGGGGCAAATTCGGCGTATGTGCAGGATTTTCTCGTGGAAACCGCCAGTGCCCACCGGATCGACATCGCCAGACCCTTTGAGGCCCTGCCCAAAAAGGCGCAGGATCTGCTGCTATATGGGCGCAGTGAAACCAAGGGCATGCTGCGAATACTACAAGAATCGTATGATTACAGCCACTCGGAGGGATACCGGGAGTGGCTGACCCAGTACATGTCGGCCGTGGACTGCCCGGACTGCCACGGCCAACGGCTGAAGCCGGAGAGTTTGGCCGTTAAGATGGCGGGACTATCGATTGCCGAGTTCACGGCGCTCCCAGTGTCCCGGGCTCTGGAGGTGACGAGGAAGCTGAAGCTGCGGGGAAGAGAGGAGCAGATCGCCGGGAAACTTGTAGAGGAGATCGGCCAGCGGCTGGAGTTTCTACTCACGGTGGGCCTTGATTACCTGAGCCTGAACCGATCGGCCGCCACTTTGGCCGGGGGAGAGTCGCAGCGCATCCGGCTGGCTACCCAGATTGGCACGCGGCTGCGGGGCGTGCTTTATGTACTGGACGAGCCCTCCATCGGACTGCACCCGCGGGACAACGACCGGCTCCTCCAGACCCTGGAACGACTGCGTGACCTAGGTAACACTATTATTGTAGTAGAACACGACCAGGAGACCATCGAGCGCGCCGACTATGTAGTAGATCTGGGGCCTGGGGCGGGCCGGCTGGGTGGCGGGCTGGTGGCCTGCGGGACACCCCAGGAAATCGCGCTGAACCCGGCGTCGCTGACGGGGCAATACCTCGCGGGACGGCAAGCGATTGAAGTTCCAACGGAGCGCCGCAAGCCGGCCAACGGCTGGCTGGTGGTGAAGGGAGCGCAGCAGCACAACCTCAAGAACATCGATGTCGAGTTCCCGCTGGGGCTGCTGACGGTGGTGACCGGGGTTTCGGGAAGCGGGAAATCGACCCTGGTCAACGAAATTCTTTATCGGGCGCTGGCGCGGCAGATTTACCGCTCGATTGAGCAGCCGGGGCAGCACAAAGAGATCGAGGGGATGGAGCAGATCGACAAGGTGATCCGCATCGACCAGTCGCCGATCGGGAGAACGCCGCGCTCGAATCCGGCGACTTACACGGGCGTGTTCACCCCCATCCGCGATCTGTACGCGATGCTGCCGGAGTCGCGGGAGCGGGGCTACCGGCCGGGGCGGTTCAGCTTCAACGTGAGGGGCGGACGGTGCGAGGCCTGCCAGGGGGACGGGCAGCGGCGCATCGAGATGAACTTTCTGCCCGACGTTTACGTGACGTGCGATGTGTGCCGGGGGCGGCGCTACAACGCCGAGACGCTGGAAGTGAAGTTCAAAGGGTACTCCATCGCCGATTTGCTGGACGCGACGGTGGAGGAGGCGCGCGGGGCGCTCGAAAACATCCCGCAGGTGCACGCCAGGCTGCAGACGCTGTGCGAGGTGGGTCTTGATTATATCCATTTGGGGCAGCCGGCGACGACCTTGTCCGGAGGAGAAGCGCAGCGCATCAAGCTGGCGAAAGAGCTAAGCAAGAGGCAGACGGGGCGGACGCTCTACATCCTGGATGAGCCGACCACCGGGCTGCACTTCGACGACGTGCGAAAGCTGGTGGAGGCGCTGGAGCGGCTGGTCGATCTTGGCAATACCGTGATCGTGATTGAGCACAACCTGGACGTGATCAAGACGGCGGACTGGATCATTGACCTGGGCCCGGAGGGAGGCGAGCGGGGCGGACGGGTGGTGGCGCGGGGAACGCCGGAGCAGGTGGCGCGGTCGCGGGCGGGATACACGGCGGCGCCGCTCGCCAAGGCGCTCAGCCGCACCGGGAGACGCCTGGAGCAATGATGGAAATGAGCCGCTAATGGAAATCGATCCCAGCGCGGGGGAGCCAGAGACGCCGCCCGAGCAGCAAGCGGGGCCGGGCGTGGGGGCGCCGCCGGAAGACGCCGGAGCCGGGGGCGCGGAGTGGCCGGCGGCGGGCGCCGCGGCGGAGGAAACGCAGGCCGGCGGGCGGGCGCAGGCGCCTCGGGGCTGGACCTATACGGATATCGTGGTAGTAGGCGTGTTTGCCGTCGGCGCGCAGTTGCTGGTGTATGTAGGCGGGGTGCTGGCGCTGCTGCTTTTCGCCCAGCAGGGGCGGGCTGCCAGGTTCAGCTTCCTGGATGCGATATCCAGCGTCTCCTTTATCCTGCCTGCGCAGCTCGTGTGGTGGGCGCTGATGTTCTGGATCATTCGCCGCATCGTGCGGGCGCGCGACCCGCGGCCGTTCCGGGATGCCATCCGGTGGGTGTGGCCCGCGCAGCCGGCCGTGGTGTACCTGGGCGGCGGGGCGCTGCTGGCGCTGACGGTGGCGGCGCTGTCGTGGGTGCTGCCCATGTCGAAGCGCCACGTGCCGATGGAGGAGCTGTTCAAAGACCCGGCGTCGGCGTTTCTGCTGGCGGCATTCGGCGTGCTGATTGCCCCGCCGGTGGAGGAGCTGCTGTTCCGCGGGTTTCTGTATCCGGTGGTGGAGCGGTCGCACGGCGTGGTCGCGGCCGTGGTGGCGACGGCGGCGCTGTTTTCACTGCTCCACGCGCAGCAGTACGGGTGGGCGTGGCAGAACCTGCTGCTGCTCGGCTACGTCGGCGTGGTATTCGGGGCGGCGCGGGCCAAGTCGGGGTCGCTCGTGCCCTCGACGCTGATGCACGCGGGCTACAACCTGACGCTGTTCGTGGGCCTGTACGCCTCGAGCAACCGGTTCCGGAATTTCAACTTCTAAAAGATTTCACCACAGAGCACGCAGAGAGCACAGAGAACGAATGGTCAAGACCATTGAGTGGACTCCGGACGGCGTGGTGATGATTGACCAGCGGAAGCTGCCGCAGCAGGAGGTGTATGTCACTTGTAAGACCTACCAGGAGGCGGCGGAGGCGATCCGGTCGATGGTGATTCGCGGGGCGCCGGCGATTGGGGTGGCGGCGGCGATGGGCGTGGCGCTGGGAATGCAGGCGGCGCCGGCGGCGGAACTCGAGCGGGCGATGCAGGAGATTTGCGCTGCGCTGGCGGCGACGCGGCCGACGGCGGTGAATTTGTTCTGGGCGATCGAGCGCATGAAGCGGGCCTACGAGCGGGAGCGGGGCAAGGGCGCGGATGAAGTGCGCGGGGCGCTGGTGCGCGAGGCGCTGGCGATTTACCTCGAAGACATCGCGATCAACGAGCGGATCGGGCAGGCGGGGATGGAGCTGGTGCCGGATGGAAAGACGGTGCTGACGCACTGCAACGCCGGGGCGCTGGCGACGGCGGGCTACGGGACGGCGCTGGGCGTGATCCGGGCGGCGGTGGCGGCGGGCAAGCGTATCGACGTGATGGCGGGCGAGACGCGGCCGTACTTGCAGGGGGCGCGGCTGACGGTGTGGGAGCTGGAGCGGGACGGGATCCACTCCACGCTGATCACCGACAACATGGCGGGGCATTTCCTGAAATCGGGGCGGATCGGCTGCGTGCTGGTGGGGGCGGACCGCATCGCGGCGAACGGGGACGTGGCCAACAAAATCGGCACCTACAGCCTGGCGGTGCTGGCGAAGGAGAACGGGATCCCGTTTTACGTGGCGGCGCCGGTCTCGACCCTCGACCTGACGCTGGCGAGCGGCGAGCAGATTCCGATTGAGCAGCGGGCGGCGAGCGAGGTGACGCACTTCGGCGGAGCAGCCATTGCGCCGGAGGGGGTTGCGGTCGAGAACCCGGCGTTTGACGTGACGCCGCACCGGTACGTGACGGCCATCATCACCGAGCGCGGCGTGGCGCGGGAGCCGTACACGGAGACGCTGCGGGCGCTGACGTGAAACAGTCCTGGCGTCGGGCAGCGGACTCCGCCAAGTGACGCCTTTGAGCGCCATCAGCGCCGGGGACTCCAGCCGATCCGGCCCGGCCAAAACGGAAAATGGCAGTCCAGGAATGTAACACTAATGAAGTAATCTTTCTATCGGTCAGCGCATCCGATGATGGAGGAGAAAAAAGACCAATGCAAACACTCAGCAGCATCGATCCGGACGGCGCCACCGGCAAAACGAAGCGAAGCTTCGGAGATTCAGGCACCCAAAAAAGAAACTCAATGAAGATATTTTTGCGTTCAACGGCCGCCGCTGCCATCGCTGCCGTGATATTGCTGCTGGCGGGAGGAATGGGATCAAGAGCCTTAGGCGCAGGAAATCAGGGGTTTGGTTTTAGCGCTGTTCTCATATCTGGTTTCCCCGGCGGTCGGGCGGCGGAAATGACCGGGGGCGGTGCCTACAACCTGGCAACAAATTTTGTCCATTCCGGAGGCGGATTCAGGTGCCTCTCCAACATCAGTGCGGGGCCGTTCAGCGGATGCCTGGCCGGGCAGGGCGTGCGCTGGGATACTGCAGCGCTGCTCCCCTCCACCACCTTCCAATGCACCGGCTCTGACGCCGTGAAAACGGCGCAAACGGGGGACAAGACAGTTGTGTTGTTAGCTGACTTCTACCGGCAAGGGGACGGAAACATAGAGTCCTTTACGGCGAAGATGATCGTCTCTGACACCGATCTCGATCCTGTTGCTCCAGGCGTGCAAAACGTTTGGATTCAAGGAGTAGGTTGCGCTACTGGCGCGATCACCAACTTCAATTGATCACTTGACGACCAGACCAGAAGTACTGCCATGGGCGTAGCCACTGAATCCGGTTCCTTTAGCGGCCACGCCCATGCATGGCATGGTTGATCCCCGACAACGCCGAAGGTTGCGCCGGCCATTTGCGCATGATGGCGTCCGCTTTCAGACGTTCGCGTTTGAGAAAGGCTCTCGTCGCCATCGCGCAGCTTAACGCCTCTTATGACTTTGAGGAGCGCATGGATTGGCCTTGGCAAATAACGGCGTGGGACAGACGTGCTTTGATACATTCTGGAAAATGCCTGCGTCCGCTGGAAGACATCCCATGCTTATTCGTTCTGTTTCACTCTTTCTCTATTCAGGACTGGCTCTCGCCGCGTCCGTCCCCACATTCCCCGTGCTGACGTATTCCACCTACTTGCGCGACAGCTTCACGCCCAAAGCGATCGCCACGGACTCCTCCGGAAACATCTACATGGCCGGAAACGCCATCGTCGATCCGGCGACCTCGCAGAGCACCGTACTGGTCGTCAAGCTGAACCCGCAAGCCAGCGAGTACCTCTATCTGCGCTACCTGGGGGGATCAGTTAAGGATTCCGCCAACGCCATCGCCGTCGATGCTGCGGGAAATGCGTATGTCGCCGGCTCGACCGCATCGCCGGATTTTCCCGTCACCGGCGGCGGCAATCTGGGGACGGCGCCCGCAGGGCTCTCCAGCCAGCGATCCTTTGTAGTCAAGCTCGACCCCAGCGGCGAGATCGTGTTCTCCGATCTGCTCGGGGGCTCGGCCGGGAGCGCCGCGCAGGCCGTTGCGGTCAACGCGGCGGGCCGGATCGTCGTGACCGGCACCGTCAGCGACGTCGCGGGGCCGGCCTTCCCCTCGACTGCGGGCGCCTACAGTATCGCTACGACAAGAAATCATCCCTACTTGCTCGAGCTCGACCCCACCGGTATGAAAATCGTCTTCTCGGCCACCGGAATCGGCGGCAGCGCCCTCGCGCTCGATTCGTCGGGTAACATCTACGTGGCGGGCTCTACTTTTTTGCTCGACTATCCGACCACGCCGGGTGCTTATCAGTCCACATTCCCGGCCTTCACAATTTGCTCTGCCCCTCCCTGCTCCGGGACGTTTCAGGGGGCCAACCAGTATGTAACCAAGGTCGACCCCGCCGGCTCAACACTCATCTACTCGACCGCTGTTTCAGGAAATGGGAACACAACAAACGCGGGCCTTGCTGTGGATGCCGCTGGCAACGTCTATCTCACTGGCTATGCGGGGCCGACTTATCCCTACACCGTGACGCCTCCGGCGATACCCATAGGCCCTGTCAACTCCATTTTCTTTTTCGAATTGCCGTTTCTCTCTAAACTCGATCCTGCCGGGAAGACGCTTCTGTTCTCCGTGCCTGTCGGTGGCGCCGGCGTGCAGGTGAACTCCCAGGGAGCTGTGTATGTTAGCGGCGGAGCCGGTTCCGGCCTCGCCGGAAGCTATGGCATTGCCAACAACCTCCCGGCGCTGGCGAGCGTTCCCACGCAGTGTCTGCCCAACAACAGTGGCATCCATAGCTCCGCCTACGTTTCCGAAATCGATGCCGCCTCGGGCAACCTCCTGGGATCGCAATTCATCGGAGGTTCCACGCTCGCAACCTCCGCCCTCGCACTCTTCGGTTCCACTGCATGGATCGCCGGCGCCACCACCCTGCCCGATTTCCCTCTCACCCCCAACGCCGTTACGCTTCCTAGCCTCGGATCGACTCCGCTCGCCGGCGCGTATCTCGGCGCAGTCGATTTCTCGCAACCGCAGCCTCCAGCCGGGACGCCCCAGGTCTTCTGTATCATCGATTCGGCGGATCTGGCGCCGGTTGGAGCCGCTGCTCGCTATCAACTCCTCACGATTCTTGGAACCGCACTGGGCCCCGCCGCGGGTGTAGCCGCTAGCGATTATTCCACCACGACGCTCGCCGGAGTTAGCGTCAACCTCGGCTCCCTTCCCGCTCCGTTGCTGTACGTTTCCTCGACCCAGATCAACTTCGCCGTGCCGCTTGCCGATCCCAGCCAGACTTTCGCTACGATGCAAGTGACGGTCAACGGCGCAAGCGCGACTCCGCGCCAGCTTCCGTTAACCTTCTCGGCCAACCCCAGCCTGTTCTTGAGTGCCGCGCAGACCCAGACAGGTTCGTTGGGATCTGTGGCGCTGGCTCTGAACGCGGACGGCTCCATGAACTCGTCCGCCAACCCGGCAACGCTCGGGTCGGCTGTCTCGGTGTTCGTCAACGGACTCACGCCGGACCCGCGGTTCATTCACTTTCCGCTGCAGCTCTCGACGAACAATGGATGGTCGGTAACCGGCATCGCGCCCGTGAATCCATTCGTTTTACGGGTGGACCTTCGGGTTCCTGCGGCGTTGGTCAATAACTTTTCCTGCCCAATCTCATCTCCGTGCGCCGTCGGTTTCACTCTGTACGACGTAGGCTTCGTATCCGTCGGCCAGATCGTCTCGGGCGGCGAAGCATTCGGAGGAGTTGTGTACGTGGATCGAACCCGATAGCGTCGTAGAGTGTGGGTGCAATAATTTTTTTCGCTCCCTGTCGATTTCGCAGGTGCTCGTTCGTCCTTGTAGCGTAACAACGCCAACTTCACCAAGGAGAAAGGGAGAGAACGCTATGAGAACACACAGCTTGATCTTTGCAGCCCTGCTGCTGGCCGGGACCGGGGCTCGAGCGGCTGACACCAATCCAGATGCTGGGGTGGACGCCCAAGCGGCGTTTGCCCGGCTCAAGAGCCTGGCCGGCGAATGGCAGGCCGACACCAGCATGGGCAAGGCCCGCCTCACTTACCAGGTGATCGCCGGTGGAACCGCGGTGGTCGAGCGCGAAACGGCCGAGCAGATGCCGGAGATGCTGACCGTCTTTCACCTCGACGGCAGCCGCCTGCTGCTGACGCACTACTGCCTGGCGGGCAACCAGCCGCGCATGGAGGCGCGCAGCTTCGACGTCAAGTCCGCCGAACTCGCCTTCCGGTTTCTCGATGCCACCAACCTGGCGAGCAAAGACACCGGGCACATGCACAACGCTCGCATCCGCTTCGTCGATGCCGATCATGTGACCACCTCGTGGGATTTCTACGAAAGCGGACGGCTGAAGAACACCGAAACGTTCCAATACTTTCGCGTAAAATAAGGAGAGAACCGATGTCCCAATACATGCTTTTGCTTTACCACGATCCATCCGGGTGGGAGAAACTCAGCCCGGAGGAGATGCAGAAGGCTCTCGAAAAATACATGGCCTGGACCAAGAAGCCGTTCGTGGTGGACAGCAAGCGGCTGGCCCCGGAACCGGGCCGCGTGATCCGGTCCGCAGGCGGCAAGCCGCGCACGACCGACGGTCCTTACAGCGAGACCAAGGAAGTGCTCGGCGGCTTCTACCTGATCGAGGCTGCCAGCTACGACGAGGCCGTGCAGAGGGCGCTCGACCACCCGCACGTGGGGTACGGCGGGACGGTTGAAATCCGCGAACTCCACCGCCAGTGAATCCTTCCGCTGAGGCCGGCCTGCTGCTGGAGCACCTGTTCCGGCGCCAGGCCGGCCGCATCACCGCGCACCTGACGCGCCTGGTCGGGTCGGCGCATCTCGACGTGGCCGAAGAAGCGGTGCAGGACGCCATGGTGCGGGCGCTCGAGACGTGGCCGTATCAGGGTATTCCGGAGAACCAGGTCGCCTGGCTGTTTCGCGTGGCGCACAACGCGGCGATCGACGCCGTGCGGCGCAACCGGTTCATCGACGACAGCCTCACCGGAGACAATCAGGACGCGCTGGTTGCCGAGCTTAGCCGGTCGGCCGCGATCCTGCCCGGAGATCCCGGTCTCGAAGAGCAGCTCCGCGACGACGAACTGGCCATGATTTTCATGTGCTGCCATCCGGAGATCGCGCCGGAGGCGCGCGTCGCCTTGAGCCTGAAGACCGTGGGCGGATTCAGCGTGCGCGAGATCGCGCGCGCGTTTCTGGCGGACGACCGGGCGATTGCGCAAAGGCTGGTTCGCGCCAAGCGCCAGATCCGGGAGAGCCGGCTGACCTTGCGCATGCCGCCCGGCGCGGAACTCGAAGCGCGCCTCGGCTCGGTGATGGAGGTGATTTATTTCATCTTCAACGAGGGCTATGCGGCGCACCAAGGCGAGGACCTCATTCGCCAGGACCTCTGCGTGGAGGCTCTGCGCCTCGGGCATTTGCTGGCGACTTCGTCGATTGCCACGCCGCCGGTGCACGCGCTGGTGGCGCTGATGGCGCTGCAAGCGGCTCGATTGCCGGCGCGCACCGATGAAGCCGGCGACCTGGTTCTGCTCGAAGACCAGGACCGCAGCCGCTGGGACCAGCAGTTGATCGCGCTGGGCTTCCGGCATTTCGACCAGGCAATTGCGGGAGAAGAGGTTTCCGAGTATCACGTGCAGGCTGCCATCGCCGCCACGTATGCCCGCTCGGATCGCCTGCAGTCGGTGAACTGGCCGGCCATACTCGAGCTGTATGACCAGTTGGCGTCCAGGGGGTCTCCCGTCGTGTTGTTGAACCGTGCCGTGGCGGTGGAGCGGGTGCACGGCGCGGAGCGGGCGCTCGCGGAGATCGAGCCTTTGGGCGATGCTCCGAAGATGCGGAATTACTACTTGTATCTCGCCGTGCGCGGGCACCTGCTGCTGAAGCTCGGAAGGCGCAGCGAAGCCGCGGCCTGCTTCCGCGAGGCGCTGGATTGCCACTGCTCGGAACCGGAGCGCCGGTTTCTGAGGCGCAAGATTGCGGAATGCGAATAGCAGGGAACCGTTGCGTGGTAAAGGAACCTGGGCGCAATCAGGCGTGGCGCAGGGCGTCGGGCGGCTCCACTACCACCTGCTCGTAGGCGTGCCGCCTTGCGATCAGGCCGCCATACAAAAAGACCGCGAGCGCCTGCTCGTAGTGCTCGCGGCTGATCTCGACGCCGCCGTGCCAGCAGCCCAGCTCCTGGTAGCGGGCGATGGCGGCGGCCAGTGCTTCGCGGCTGACGGCTGGAAAGAATTTGGCTTCGGCGCGGGCCACTGCCTCCGGCGCCATGTAGTTCACCCACTCGCGCGACTTGCGGTAGGCCCGCATAAACGCCTGCGCCGTGCCGGTGGCCAGGAACTCCCGCGAGGCCATCAGGCTGCTGAACGCGACCGGCGGCATCGCCGCGCCCACCGACGCCACCACGTATCCGGCCCCGTCTTTCTCGAGCTGCTGTGGGGCCGGGCCCTGCAAGTGGACGTAATCGCCGCGGCCCGCCCGAAACGCCGCGTCCATCTCGTCGGGGCTGCCGGCGTCGATCACCTGGATGCGGCTCCAGTCCACGCCGTTCACGTGCGCGGCATATCTCAGCATCGCCAGGGGCTGCCCGCCGTGGTCGGCCACGAGCGCCGCGCCTGCGAGCTTTTTCCATTGAAACTCCGGGTCGGGCGCACGGCCGGCGAGAAGAAAGCCGTCTCGCTGGTTGATCTGCGCGAAGTGCACAGGCAAGTCCGCCGGCGTCTCGCCTTTCTCGATCGCGGCCCAGTTGGTGGAGACGGCGGCTTGGGCGATGTCGATCTCGCCGGCCCGGATCAGGTCGCGGGCGTGCTCACCCTTCCCGAGCGGCCGGTAGGTTGCTTCGTACCCTTCCCCCTGTAAGAATCCGGCGGCAATGGCGGCGATGAGCGGGCTGTAAAATGCCGCATGGCGCGAAACCAGAAAGCGGATCGTATCGGCTGCCATCTTGTCTGCGGGCCTTGTCTATGCACCCTGGAATCAGCTATGGTAACGCAGAATGAAACGCAGATCCTTTTTGCAGTCCACGCTTCTGGGCGGCGCGCTCGGAGGCGCTGGCGCCGTGCGCGCTGCCGCCGCGCCGCCCCAAATGAAGATCACCCGCATCCGCTACTATGCCTCGCCCCACCAGCGCGCCAGCTTCAACCAGAGCACCGACATCGTCACGGTCGAGACGGACCAGGGCATCACCGGCATCGGCGAGGGCGGCTCCAAGGACACTATCGAGCAGTGCGCCTCCGCCATCATCGGCGAAGACCCTGCGCGCATCGAGAACCTCTGGCAGCTTATGTATCGCGGCTACTTCTATCCGCCCGGCCGCGAGAAGCTGCACGCGCTGGGGGCCATCGACATGGCCCTGTGGGACATCAAGGGCAAAGCGCTCGGCGTGCCGGTTTACGAGCTGCTCGGCGGCCTCACCCGTGACCACATCGAGTGCTACTCGACCGGCTTCCCCAGCAAGGGCAGCCTGCGGGAAACCGCGCGCGCGTGCATCGAGGCCGGCTTCCGCGCCTACCGCACCTCGGTGGCCGGCCCGGAGGATGGGGGCGCGTTCGACCCGCACCAGATGGTGCGCAAGACGCACCAGGAGTGCATCGAGATTCGCGAGGGCGTGGGGAAAGGCGGCGACTGGGCCATCGACTACCACACCCGCCTCGACCTGCCCGACGCCATCCACCTCAGCACGCTGATCGAAGGACTGGAGCCTTACTTTTGCGAAGACATGGTCCGCTCGGAGAACCCCGGCGTCTACCGGCAGCTTCGGCCGCAGGTGAAGGTGCCCATCGCGGTGGGCGAGCACTACGGCGCGCGCTGGGACACCAACGAGCTGATCGAGAACCGCCTCATCGATTACTCGCGCGTGACCATCCCCAACGTGGGTGGCATCACCGAGTACGTGGCCATCGCCAAGCTCTGTGAGACCCACTACATCGGGTTGATACCGCACTTTACCGGGCCGCTCGGCGAGGCCGCGCTGGTGCACGCCTGCGGCGCGTTCCCCGGCCCGGTGATGATGGAGATGACTGGCGCGGGCCCGCGCGATGAGCCGCACCTGCCCCAGCACTTCGATTTCAGAAACGGCAAGCTGTGGCCCAACAGACGGCCCGGGATCGGCGCCACGTTTGATCCCAGCCGCACCCAGTTGATCGCCGAGATCACCGAGCGCCGCCGCCCCACGCCGCTTTACCGCCGGCCGGACGGGTCGATTACGAACTGGTAACGCGACGGAATCGGCGTGGCTGGCGATCCCTAATACTCGAACCGCAGCGCGAACTGGAGTATTCGCGGATCGCCGGCGCTGGTGATCCTCATGAAATTGCCGCTGCTCACCGTGCTGTTCGGAAGATCGAAATTCACGTTGTTGAACAGGTTGAACGCCTCGAAGCGGAACTGCCATCGCATGCGCTCCCCCATGGGGAAGTCTTTGTGCAGTCCGAAGTCGAGGTTGGCCGAGCCCGGCCCGCGAAACGTGTTTCTGCCCAGCACGCCGTAGGTGCCCAGCGCGTTCAACTTGAAGGCCGTCTTGCTCAGATATTGCGCGGCCTCCGAGCCGTGGTCGGGGTGAGAAAGGTAGGGGGATGCGCCGGTAAGGTCGGCGCGCTGGCCGCCTTGTCCGGTCCGGGCGTTATCCTGGCCGCTGAACACCGTGAACGGGAAGCCGCTGCGCCAGGCGACGATCGAGGTCATGTTCCAGCCGCCCGCCAGAAAGTTCGCCAGTCGGTTCTGCGGCTTGATCGGCAGGGCCCAGATCCCGGAAAAGTTGAACACGTGTCGCAGGTCGTAGTCGGAGGGTCCGCGGTCGAAGCTCTGGTTGTAGGGGTCGGTCACGTTGGTTCCGTTCGCCTTGTTCGCCGATCCGACGTTGTCGTCGATGGTCTTGGCGAACGTGTAGTCGGCCAGGACGGTGAAGCCCTGGCTGAAACGCTTTTCCGCCGTAAGCTGGAGCGCATTGTAGATCGAGTTGCCGGCCGGCTCCATCAGGGCCGCCTGCCCGAGGCCGAGCGAGTAGAGCGGGCGGCGCTGATTCGTGGTCGAGGTAGCAGCTTTGGGATCCGGGAACGGCGCGTTGATGTCCCGTCCGCTGGCCAGGGCCGTGCCTTTGGAACCCGCGTAGGAAGCGCGAGCGAGCCAGCCGCTGCCGAGCTGCCGCTCCACCGTCAGGTTCCACGACTGCACGTAAGGGTTTCGCAAATCCTGGGCGTAGAGAAACGCGGCCATCGGGAGCGAGAAAAAGGCGTCCTTGCCGGGATTGAGCACGGGGGTTCCGATGGCGGCGAAGCCGATTTTCGGGAACGGGTTGCCGCCCGGCACGTTGGCATAGGGGTTCGCCATGCTGTCGTTCGGGCCGCCGAAGTAATCCACTACCGTTCCGAACGGAGCCTCGTCCGCGGCGCTGTTGGTTTGCAAGGTATTCAGGCGGTCGTAGAAAATGCCGTACCCCGCGCGGACCGCCGTTTTGCCGCTGCCGGTCGGATCCCAGGCCAGGCCGATGCGCGGGCCAAAATTGTTCCACGTGGTCTTGAACCCACCCGCCGGAATGCCCGGGTCGCCGGGATAGAGAACGCCCGCCGGCGCATTGACGAACCGCGTGGAATGCGCATTGGTGCCGCCCCAGACCGCCAGCTTGCCGAACACATCGGTGTTAGGCAAATACGGCTCCCAGCGCACACCCAGGTCGACCGTGAGCCGCCGGTTGACCTTGATGGAGTCGTTGAAGAACGCGTTGATAATGTGAAAGCGGGTGTTCTTGAACTCGCCCGCGCCTTGAATGAACTCGCTGAATCTTCCGATCAGGAAGTCGGCCACGTCATAGCCGGTGTAGGGAGCGGTTTTGTTGAAGTAAAAACGGCCTTGCGCCCGGAAGTTGTTGACAATGTCGCCGCGAGCATAGTGGTACTCGCCGCCGAAGGCGATGTTATGGCGGCCCTTGGTCCAGCGCGTGGTGTTGCCGAACTGGGACTCGTCACGGATGAAGTTATTGGTATCGCCGGTGTTGATGCTGGCGATCGATTGAAACTGAACGTAAAACTGGTTGTACTGGTCGAGCGAAATGGGGACGCCCAGATCGTTCCAGTTCTTGGCCGGGTAGATATGGCTGGCCGGACCGTCCGTTTTGTTGTAGCCGACGATGGTCTGATTGAGCAGGTTGGGGGCGATGATCCACTGCGCATTTCCCACGTAGCTGGTGTTGTGCCAGTCGCGGATGTCGGTTTCTTCGTAATAGTTGTTCGGAGTAAGATTTCCCGGCGCGTGCGCGCGGCTCCAGAAAGCATGGCCAGAAAGCCGGAGGTTGGAGTGCACCTGTTGGTCGAACTTCGCGAGGAACTGGTTGTCGTCGTAGTTGTTGATGTTCGTGGTGGTAACCGAGCGGCCGCTGGTCGGCAGCGGGATATTGTTATCGATGAGGTATTTCGTCGCGGGAAAGAACAAGCTCGCCGGAATCCTGTTGTTGGAGAACGTGCCGCCGCCGAAGGGATCCTTCAGCGGCGAGCTGAAGCCCGAAAAATCGCCCCCGCGCTCCTGCGGCGTCAACACGTTCACAAAGCTTGAAGTGGGCCGCTGCCGCAGCCGCGTGCCCTGGTAGGAGAAGAAGAAGAAGCTCTTGTCCTTGCCGTTGTAGACCTTCGGCAAATAGACGGGGCCGCCGGCCGTGATGCCGGCCTGGTTTCGCTTCAATCCGTCGTCCTGTTTCTGATTCGGAGAGCCTGGCTTGGGCGGCGCGAAGAAATTGGCGGCATTCAGGCTATTGTTGCGGAGATACCAGAAGGCGGCGCCGTGCAAAGCGTTGGTTCCGGATTTGGTCACCGCATTGACGATGCCGCCCGAGTTGCGTCCGAATTCCGCGCTGAAGTTGTTGGTCTGGACGCTGAACTCCTGGAGCGCGTCCGGGTTGGGCATGGGATTGGGAGCGTTGCTGTAATGGTCATTGTTCTGACCGCCATCCAGGATGTAGTTCGTCGAGTTGCCGCGGTTTCCATTGACCGATACGGAAATCACTCCGGGATAAGTAGTGCCCGAAGTGAGGCCGCTGCCGTTATAGAGCGAGACGCCGGCCACCAGGCGCATCAGTTGCACCGGATCGCGGCCGTTCAACGGGAGGTCCTCCACACGCCGCTCATCGACCACCGTGCGCAGCGAAGCGTCCTCGGTATTGACAGTGACCACTTGCGCCGACACCTCCACCGATTCCGACACGGCGCCGACGGCCATGGTGACGTCCACGCGCGAGACCTCGTTGACCTGGGTCACCACGCCCGTCACTTCGTAGCGCTTGAACCCCGAGGCCTCCACCGCCAGCTTGTAGGCGCCGACGGGGATGGTTCGCAGCGTGTAGTCTCCCGCTTGATTCGTGGTGGTTTTGTAGGTCGCATTCGTGCCCACATTCACAACGGTGACTTGCGCGTTGGGAATCACGGCTCCGGTCGGATCCTGGACGGCGCCGGCGATGGCGCCCGTGGTCTCCTGGCCGATGGCGGGCGTGGCCAAGCCTACGATCAGGCTCACCAGAATTATGGCGTGAAGCCAGAGCTTGTCTCTTGCGATGAGCATAGTGAATTCTCCCTTCCGTTCCTGCCCGGCTCCCTTCCTGTGCCGAGTCTCCAACTCTTGATGCAGCGACCTTGGGAGAAATTGTATGCCGGTGCCGGCAGGCTGTCAACCAACCCCGGCTAATGTTTACGGATGAGCCAGACTTCGCCGATTTCCAGGCCGCGGCCATTGCCAGGCAAACCGGGCTCGCGCGTAAAGGTGAGTTCCAGTTTGCCGCCGGCCGTCGCCGCCTTCGGAATGTCGAACTCGAGCGGACGAAACGGCACGGGCCTGGAGAGCCAGGAGTGAATCTCGTAAGTCCCGTTGGCCACGAGGCGCAACTTCGGCCCGACGTCCCCGCCGGCGTAGACCACGCGGATCTTGTACTCCGCCTGCGGGGCCAGGCCCTCGTAACGCATCTTTAACGGCGTATCGTTGAGCGCGGCGCCGAGCGACACCCACGACCGCGGGTAATTGGTCTGGTAGCCGGTGACCAGATTGATGCGGCCCACTCCGCCGCGGCCGATTCCAACATAGGAAGACTCCAGGAACGCGGGATCGGAGGGATAACCGAGCCCGCGAACCAGGTGAGTCTGGCGCGAAAGATCGCCCAGGTCGTCGTAGAATCCGCCCGGACCCGGGTTGGTCCAATTGACGATCTCGCCGATGGCCGCCAGGCGCTCTCGCTCGTCCGCCATGCCGGCAATCGCCCGGAGGCGCTCCTCCAGCCACCAGCGGTTGTTCAGCGGTATGTCGGCCGTGTCGGAGCTGGCGCCGCGGCCGACGGCGATGGCCTGGTATTTCTCGACGCTGAGCTGGGCGTGAGTGCTCTGGTAGAGCGCTTCACTCAGCTCCATAAGCCGGGCGCGCAGGTCCTGGGCCGCCGGCTCGGTCACTGCTTTGTCCAGGATTTGCTTCGCTCTCTCAACAACCACGAGCGAGCCGACGCGCGAGGCTTGGCGAAGCCCTTCGAGGGCCTGCTGCTCGAGCGCCGTCTCATAAATCAGCCGATGCCGCAGG
>DASQHK010000680.1:0-3714 GCA_035632135.1 Bryobacterales bacterium | reverse complement strand
CTCGCGGCGCACCAGCGCGCCGGCCGGATCATCCTTGCTGACCAGCGCGGCCGGCGTGGCGTTGCCTTTCTCGCCTTGAGGCTCATCGGGCATGGAGACGTAGGGGCGATCTTTCTCCAGGCACCGCAGGACGTGGTTGCGAGCCACGCCGTAAAGGTAGGCGGCGAGCGATCCGCGGGCTGGATCGTATCTCTTCGCTTCGCGGATCAGCGCCATGAAAACCTCTTGGGTGACCTCTTCGGCGACCGCCGCGCTCCCGCTCATCTGGAGGGCGAAGCGGTACACCGCACCCTGCCGGCGGCGATAGAGCGCGACGAAAGCGTCCTCGTCGCCGGCGGCCATCAACCGCAGCAGCTCGTCATCGTTGGCGTTTGGGCGTAAGGTCATTGGACCGCTGTCTTTCATTCAGCCGCGCTTTCCAAAAAGTTCCCAACGCGCGAGGATTTTCCCTCTTCGCCGCGTTGTTCTCTTGCCTGTACTTATTACCTGACGGAAAAGCAGCCGCCGGGGTTAGCGCCAAAGTAAGTCTATTACCAGGCCCCCTGTTTTCCGCCAAACCACCAGATCAGGCCCAGCGTCGCCGTACTCTGCTGGCGCTTCGGAGCGCCCAGTTGGCCGCTCAAGAAGAACGGCTGATTGGAGAAATCGCGCCGCCACTCGCCGCGGACCAGGAAGCCTTCGGCCACGCTGTAATCCGCCGTCACGGTCGTCTCTTTGAGCGCCTGGGTGACGCCGCTGAACAGCCCGCCGCGGTCGGAAAGATATTCGCTGCGGCCGGCCAGCGCGAACCTCGGCGTGAAACGATAGCGGACGTAGGCGGCGCCGCCGGCGACGCGCGAGGGAGCCGAAGAAGTCTCCAGGCGATCGATCACGTAGTCAGCTTCGGCCGCCAGGGTGAGGCGCTCGCTGGCGGTCCAGGCAGCGTAAGTATCAATAATGTGTCTGCGACCGCCAGGGGTGACGCGGCCGATGCGGAGATCCAGACCCGGCTGCAAGGGCAGCCCCGGCGGTAGCGGCGCCGGCTGGCCTTGCGGCGCGTTCTCGACGCCGGTGTAGTAGTTGAGGTTCCACGTGAGGCTCTTGGCCGGCTTCGTGGTCAGGATCAGCGCCTGCGATTTGAAGCCGTTGAAATCCTCGCTTTGCTGCGCGCCGTTCACCAGCCAATAAGCGACGTTCAACCGGCTGGTGAGGTCGTAGCCGGCGCGAAAACCGAAGTGGTAGAACGGCAGGAAGTTGAAGAAGTAGGAGCGCGAATAATTGATCTGGTCCTTGGTGTAGTTGTTCTCGACGCCCAGCGCGCTGGCCCACTTGCCAAAATCGATGGTCAGCCCTTCACCAATTGGTGCGACATAGCTGCCGTAGGCCTGAAACACGGGACGATAGACCTGGGGACGCGGCTCATTGGCCGGGTTGCCCTGCAAAGTCTCGGTGGCCTGGCCGTACTGGAGGTCGACGCGGGCGCCGAAACGGCGGCCTTCCGAGACATTCGGCGCCCGCTCGACGATGAGCGCCGCCTGGTTGAGGCTGAAGCTGTTGCTGAGCACGTCATAGGCGCGCAGCAAGTTGATCTGGCCGGCGGGGTGGTTGAAATTGTAGCCGTAGTAGCCGTCGAGGGTGAGGTTGATCGTCGTGCCCTGGAACGGATCCGGCGTTTTGCTTGCGGCTTGCGGCGTGGCCGCGGCAGGCGCCACGGGTGACGATGGATCAGGCGCCCAGGGCACGGCCGCTGGCAGGGCGGGCGGGGCCGGCGCCGCGTTGGGCAGGCGCGCTTCCACTGCGGCCAAGCGGCTCTCGAGCTGCTCGATGCGCGCGAGCAGCATTTGCTCCCGCTTGGTCCAGGGGGGCGCCTGCTGTCCTGCCAGCGCGGTTGTGACAGCCAGGAACAGGATCAAGCGGCAACAGTTAGTAGTCATCTTCGGTTCGGCTCCTCCCTCGAAAGTGTATGCGATGCTGGGCGACGTTTTGGTCATCCCCAGTGTGAACGAAAAGGCATTAAGAAGGCATAAGGAAAACATGAAAACTACGAGAAGCAAATCGTCAGACAGAGGGTCGCGCATGCGCCCGACAACCGTTCCTTATAGTCGCGGGTCGGCAAGGGTGCCCTGAGTGCTGAAGGCCGATTCCGAACGGGACTGCGGGATGCGCGTGGGCGGCACTTGCTCACGCCTGGTACAGGGGGGGCGGCTGCCCCCCGGCTAGCGAAGGGCAGCGAGGAGTGGGACCGGCGCGGGCGTTGGATGGACTTAGCGGCTGAAATTCACGTCGCGAACCTTCTTTTGTGACCGGGCGCGGTCGAGCAGCTTCTCGAAGGTGGTGAGATCGACCTGCACGGAAATGTTCAGCGCGGCGTTGTTTTCCTCGACGTGGATGCCGTCGAATACGACCATCAACTCGGGCTGTTTCTGCGAGACCGCTAGGCGGCCGATGGCGACGAATCCGCGGGCCGCGTCGCCCAGAGTCTTAGCGTCTTCGGCGGTGCGGCAAAGGCCGTCGGCCTTGAGGTTGAGGCCGTTCATCAGGTCCAGGGCGAAGGTTGAGTTCTGGAGGCCGCTGAAGATGCGCGCGAAGTTGGAGGACTCCGCCGAGCCGTTCTTGGGCAGCGCCCGCGTAATGACTTCGCCCGGATTCTGCGAAACGACCCACACCTGGCTGGCCGCGCTGATGGTTTCGGCGCGGGCGAGCAGAGCGGTGTTGGCTTGCAGGCTGGGGCCGCCGCCCAGCTTGCGGTCGATGGCGGCGAGCACGGAGGGCAGCGTGCCGGCCACGGCGGTCTTGTCATCGAGGAACGCGAAGCCGCCTGGCTGCCGCGGATTTTGGCCCATGGCGCGGGGCGGGTGCGGCCGTGGCGGCGATTGGCTCTCCCGGTTGGGCTCAAAAACGTCGACGCCGCGATAGTTCTCGACGAAAACCTTCTTGTCGCGAAGCTGGCTGCTGAGAGCGCTGACGTTGAAGCTCCCCCGCGCCACGGCGACCCACTGCGGGGGAACAAAGTTCGCGCCGGGCCCGGCAGCGGGCGCTCCGGAGGCGGCCGCTGGAGGAGGCCAGGAGGCGACCAGCAGCGCCTGCACGTCGCGGCGCGGGTCGAAGCCGGTGGCGGCGACGAACTCGTCAAAGTGATTGCGCGCCGGGCTGGCCTGGCTCTCGCTTTGCTGCTCGAGATCCTGGTACACCGGGGTGCGCTTCAGCCGCTCCACATCCACGCCGACCAGCGTGGTGGCATTGGCCGGCAGCAGGGCGACCAGCGAGCGATCGAGCGTGATCGCCTGGGCGCTGGCGCGTCGTCCCGCGTGGCTCAGATAGAGGCCGACGCCGAGCGCGGCCGCGACGAGAAACGAAGCTAACAGAATCGACTTCCGCATAGAGGTCTCCTCTTCAATAATCCTTGCGAACAAAGCACCACAGACCCGCCGCGAGCATGGCCGCGCCGAAGGCAGCGGAACTCCACACGGGCATCCAGCTTTCAAAGCCCTTGCCGAGAAGCGCCAGGCGCGCCATGTTGCCCAGGTCGAAGATTTTCGGAAACAGGTAATACAGCCAGCGGGCGAGATCGCGCGCCCACTGATGCCGGAACAGCGGGGCGATGTGTTTGTGCTGCGCGAGCACGGGGCTCATCAGCACGAAAAAGTAAGCCACCATGGTGGCGAGCACGCCGCTGTTGGAGGCGACCGCCACCAGCAGCACCACCGTCAGGATCACGGCGAAGGCGAACACGGC
>DASQHK010000679.1:0-6085 GCA_035632135.1 Bryobacterales bacterium | reverse complement strand
TCGAGCGTGAGGTGCGGGTCCTCGATGGCCCAGACCGGATTGCCGGAATCGAGGCAGGAGCCGACGAAGTCGCGGCCGGCCTCTTCGATGAGCGTCTTCATCTCGCGGGCCTGGAGGTCGCCGGCGTGGTTTTCGACGGCGATCTGGAGGCCGCGGTCCATGGCCTGGGTGCGGACGGAGCGCAGGACCTTCACCGCGCTCTCGATGTGGGCCTCGATGCCCGGCGGGGGCACGCGGTCGCGCGAGTCGCCGAGGAAGACGCGGACAAGCGGCGAGCCGACGAGCTGGGCGACGCCGAAGAAGCGGACGAGCTGGTCGTGAGCGGAGCCATCCTTAGCGTTGAAGCGATTGGAGGTGGGGCAGATGCAGCCGAGGCCGGCTTCGAGCGAGAGGCCGAGCTGGTCGGCGCGGGCCTTGACCTGGCGCAGATGGGCTTCTTCGAGGCCGCCGAAAAACCGCGGCTCGGAAAAGTGGACGATCTCGACGCCGTGCTGGGCGGCGTAATCGAGAAACTGGAAGGCGCTCCAGCCCTGGTCGCGGATGCTGAACAGGTCGATGCCCAGGCGGGGTTTCGGCATTTTCAGCGGTGCTCGTGCTCCGCGTGCTCGTGCTCATGGGGAACCACGGCGCAGCCGTTTTCCGAGATGGGGCACAGAGCGTGCTCGAACTGGATGGTGGTGTGGGTGATGTGGAAGCGGGCTTCGAGCACCTCGTTGATGGAGCGCAGGGTGGATTCGCTCGAGGAGGGCGGCAGGTCTTCGATCATGACGTGGGAACTCAGGGCGTGGCTGGCGGAGCCCAGGCTCCAGATGTGCACGTCGTGGACGTCGATGACGCCGGGGACGCCGCGCATGGCGCCGATGACCGTTTCGAGGCGCAGGTTGCGCGGCAGGCCCTCGAGCAGAATGTTGAGCGATTCCTTGATGATGTCCCAGGCGGTCCACAGGATCAGCAAGCCGATGAAGATGGATAGCAGCGGATCGATCCAGTGATAGCCGGTCCAGGCGATGATGAAACCGCCGATGATGATGCCGGCCGAGGAGACGGCGTCGCCCAGCATATGGACGAAAGCGCTGCGGATGTTGATGTCGCTGCGGCTCGCCGCGCGCAAGCCGAACATGACGCCCAGGTTGACCGCCAGGCCGGCGAATGCGACCCAGATCATGATGCGCTCGGAAACTTCCTGCGGGTTGCCGAGGCGGCGGTAGCTCTCGTAGAAAATGAAGCCGGCCAGAAGCGCCAGGGCCAGCGCGTTGACGAAGGCGGCGAGCACGCCGGCGCGCTGATAGCCGTAGGTCTTCGTCTCGCTGGGCGGCTTGGCTTCGACGAAAAAGGCGAACCAGGCGAGCAGCAGGGAGAGCGCGTCGGTGAAATTGTGGCCGGCGTCGGAGAGCAGGGCCAGCGAGTGAGCCTGGAGGCCGGCAATGAACTCCACCACGACGAACAGCAAGGTGGCCAGCAGGGAAAGCTGCAAGCGCTTGCCGGTGGTCGGATGGTGATGGCTGTGCAAGGCGGCGCCTCATCCACAGTCTACAACAGAGCGGGTGGCGGGGGCCGGAGCCTGCTATGCTGTTCGCTCATGGCGGCGACAGGTCTAAGGTGTTGCTCGTGCAAGGGGGAGTTCGCGCACGGGCTGTACGGCGCGGGGTGCCCGCGGTGCGGCGAAGCCCTGGAGGTCGCTTACAAAGATGTGCGCCGGCTGGAGGATGAAAGTGCGGCGGGGATCTGGCGATTCGCGCCGCTGCTGCCGGTGGAGGAGGAACGGTTTCGGGTGAGCCTGGGCGAGGGCGGGACGCCGCTGGTGCGGCTGGCGCGCGTTTCCGAGACCGTGGGACTTCCGAATCTGTATTTCAAGAACGAGACGGCCAACCCGACGTGGTCCTTCAAAGACCGGTTTCATGCGGTGGCGTTTTCGGCGGGGCGGATGCTCGGTTACACGAAGGCCGTCACCTCGACGACTGGGAACCACGGCGCTTCGGCGGCGGCGTATGCGGCGGCGGCGGGGATGAAGTGTGTGGTGTTCTGCCACCCGGAGAGTTCTCGCTTGCAGCGGCGGATGATCGCGCTCTATGGCGGGTTGCCGGTGGTGCTGGAAAATCGGAAGGCGATGCTCGAGGCGCTGGTGCGGGATTACGGCTACTTTCCGGCCACGACTATGGCCCCGCTGCCTGTGGCTAATGCCTATGGCGTGGAAGGGTATAAGACGCTCGCCTATGAGATCTGGCAGCAGCTTGGGCGGGCGCCGGATCACATGGTGTGCCCGATTGCGGCCGGGGACGCGCTCTACGGGCCGTGGAAAGGATTTTGCGAGCTGCGGGAGCTGGGACTGATCGAGCGCATGCCGGCGATGCATGGCGCGCAGGCGGCGGGGTGCAATCCGTACGTGGAGGCCTTTCGCGCCAAGGCCCGGCGCGTCGGCGTGGAGGCGGACCCGAGTTCGATGGCGCTCTCGATCCGCGACGAGACGGGCGGGCAGCCGGCGTTGCAGGCCATTTACGATTCGGGGGGCAGCGCGATCGACGCCACGGAAGAGGAGATTGTCGCCGCGCTGCGGCTGCTGGCGTCCGCGGGGATTCTGGTGGAGCCGGCCTCGGCCACGTCGCTCGCTTGCGCGAGAAAGGCGGGCTTCGGGCCGGGAGAGACCGTGGTGTGCCTGCTCACCGGCTCGGGGGCGAAGTGGCCGGAGGCGCTGGAGCGTATCGACAGCTCGCCGATACTCGAAAATCCCACACTGCAGGAACTGAAGGCGCTGCTGTGAGGAAAAACTAAAGGTCGCGAATGGACGCGAATTAACGCGAATGAGCGGGCGGATTGATCTGACTGATTCGCGTGCATTCGCGGCCATTCGCAACCCTTAATTTTCACCCCTACTCATAACGCAAGGCCACCAGGGGATCCACTTGGGTGGCGCGGCGGGCGGGGAGGAAGCTGGCGAGCAGGGTGATGGCGGTGAGTATTGCTGCGACAGTAAGGTAAGTGGCGGGGTCGTTGGGCTTGACGCCGAACAGGAGGCGGGCGAGCAGGCGGGTGAGGCCGAAAGCGGCGCCGAGGCCGATGACTACGCCGAGGCCGGCGAGGCGCAGGCCGTGGAGGACGAACAGGCGCAGCACGTCGCGGCGGTCCGCGCCGAGCGCCATGCGGATGGCGATTTCGTGCGAGCGTTGCTCGACGGAATAAGACATGACGCCGTAAATGCCGATGGCGGCGAGCAGCAGGGCGATGGCGGCGAAGATGGTGAGCAGGAGCATGTTGAAGTTCTCGCGGGCGGTGGCGTCGCGCACGATCTGCTCCATGGTCTGAACTTTGGCCACGGCCAACTGGCCGTCGAGGGCGAGGAACTCACGCTGGACGGCGGCGCTCAAGCTGTAAGGGTTGACGGCGGTGCGAATGGCCCAGGAGGCCGGGATGATCTTGTTGCCGAAGCGGTAGAGAGCGTCGGAGACCTGGGCGGCGGGGACGTACATGACGGACCGCGGCGGCCGGCTCAGGCCGCCCTCGCGCACGTCGCCGACGATGCCGATGATCTGGCGCGGCGGATCGTCGAACTCGGGACCGAGACCCTTGCCGATGGTGATGCGCGCGCCGAGGGGATCCTGCTGGGGCCAGTATTTCTTCGCCATGGCTTCGTTGATAACAACCACCGGCGCCGCTTTGCTCGAGTCGCGGTCGTCGAAGACGCGGCCGTGCCGCAGGGGAATCCGGAAGGCGTCGAAGTAGTGCGGGCCGACGAAGCGCCAGAATTCATCGCCGTTGTAGCGGCCTTGGGCGGGCGGCTTGCCCTCGATAAGGAAGGGCAGGTCGATGCCGTAGTTGTTGACCGGCAGGCAAATGGCTGGGGAGGCGGCGAGGACGCCGGGGAGCGCCTCGATGCGCTGCTGGGCCTGGCGGTCGAAGTTTTCCATCTGCGTGGCGGTGGAATAGCGGGGGCCGGTCAGCGACATTTGCAGGGTGAGGATGTTGTGAGGATCGAAGCCGGGATTGACGCGGCGCAGGCCGACAAAGGTGCGGATCAGCAGGGCGGCGCCAATCAGCAATACCAACGCAAGGGCGACCTCGCTCACCACCAGCAGGCCGCGGGTGTGGCTCTGGCGGAGTCCGGAGCCGGAGCGGCCACCCGCTTCCTTGAGCGTGGAGCTGAGATCGGGCCGCGAGAGCTGGAGGGCAGGGAAGAGGCCAAACAGGATGCCGGTGAGGAAGGCGACGCCGAGGGTGAAGGCGAGCACGCGCCAGTCGAGCAGGGCGAGCGGCGAGCCCTTGCTGAGATCGCCGATGCGCGGAATGTTGCCGGGGCTCGCGGCGAGCAGGAGGCGGACGCCCCAGGAGCCCAGCAGCAGGCCCAGCACGGCGCCGCCGGAGGCGAGCAGCACGCTTTCAGTGAGCAACTGGCGGACGAGCCGGCCGCGGCTGGCGCCGATGGCGGCGCGGATGGCGATCTCCTTCTGGCGGCTGGCGGCGCGGGCCAGCAGAAGATTGGCGACGTTGGCGCAAGCGATCAGCAATACAAAGCTGACGGCGCCGACCAGGATCAGCAGGGCGGGGCGGACATTGCCCACCATTTCCTTCTGCATGGGCACGGCGGCGACGCTCTCCTTGTCCTCCATCCATTGGGGAAAGCTGCGGCGGAACTGCTCGCCGGCCAGTTTCAGCTCGGCGTTGGCGGCTTCGAGCGTCGCGCCGGGCCGCAGGCGCGCAGCAACCAGGAGGTAATGGCCCTGGTTGGTGCCGGCCGGGTCGGCTTGGAGCGGCAGCCAGACGTCGGAAGGCGGGTCGGGCTGGAAGCCGGGCGAAAGGATGCCGATGACGGTGTAAGGCTCGCTGCCGAGGGTGATGGATCTGCCGACCAGGGAGGCATCGCCGCCGAAGCGGCGCTTCCACAGCCCATTACTAATCACTACTACGTGCGGGCCGCCGGGACGATCCTCTTGCGGCGTAAACGTGCGGCCGAGGATGGGGGAAGCGCCGAAGAGGCGGAAGAAATCGGCCGAGGCGTGGATGGCCTTGACCTGCTCGGGGCGGTCGCCGTTGCCGAGGTTCAGGCCGGGGCCGACGAAATCGTAGGCCGACATGGACTCGAGCGCCTTGTTGTACTGTTTCCAAACGGTGAACTTGGGGACGGAAGCGGAATTGCCGGTGCCATTGGGGTATTTCCGCATGAGGAAGACGAGGCGGTCCGGCTCCGGATAAGGCAGCGGGCGCAGCAGCACGGCGTTGACGACGGAGAAGATGGCAGTGTTGGCGCCGATGCCCAGGGCCAGGGCGGCCAGGGCGATGAGGGTGAAAGCGGGGTTCTTGCGCAGTAAACGGAAGGCGTGGCGCAGGTCGGCGAGGAGCGTCTGCATAAAGGAGAGTACGGCGAATTGGACGGCAAAGTTGCACAAAAGGGGCGAAGTGAGAAAAAATCATGGGTCGCGAATGAACGCGAATGCACGCGAATGAATCCGTTTCCGGTAGCGCGGCAGAACTGGTCGCCCGGCGATACGCGCGAGGTCGAGGCGCGGAAGATCGACCTGCAGATCGGCGTGGAATACGACTCCTACCGCAAGATTTATCTTGCCGATGGGCGCGAGTGGGCCATCGCCGGGCAGGTTGCCAGGGAAGACGGCAAGAAGTATTACATTCTGGAATGCGTTGGGTAGAGTGAGCCGAGCTACTCGAAGTTTTCCGGCAGCACGGTGAAGCCTTCCCGCTCGGCGCTTTCGCGCAGCCGGGAGTCGAGACACACGAAGACGCGGCCGGCGGGACGCTCTTCGGCCCAGACTAGCGCGGCGGCGAGTTGCAGAGCGTCGGCGGCGCGGAGGTCGTGCGGCGCGAGGAGGCGCATGGCGCGCTCGCGCAGGGCCAGCGTGGGCTGGACTTCGCTCCAGGCGGTTGCCAGTTGCTCGAGCAGGCGCCCCGCCCGGCGTTTTTGGCCCCGCTTGAGTTGGCCTGCCCGGGCGCGGCGCTCGAGCGCGGAGCGGCATTCGATCAGGCTCGCCCACCAGACCACCGGCACGCCATGGGAGCGGCTGATCTGACGCAGGAGCGCGGAAGCGGGTTCGTGGACACAGAGCGGGACGATGGCGGAGGAATCCCAGAAGCTCATCGC
>DASQHK010000678.1:0-8875 GCA_035632135.1 Bryobacterales bacterium | reverse complement strand
GGCTGCACGGTCACGCCGCCGCCCAGCACGCCCACCGACACGCTCGCCACGTTCGCCGCCAGCCCCTGCCCAAACGCCACCACGGTGCCGGTAGCGTTGGTCGCGTTGAGAAACGCGGGCAGAATGGCCGGGGCGCTGTTGCCCGGAAAGCTGTAGGTCGTCACGTCGTAGAGCTGGAGCGACTGGCGGTTGCCCAACTGGAAATTGATTCCGCCGCTCGGCTGCCCGGCCGCCACCACCACCGGCGTCGAGGCCACGGGATCTTTCACGCCGCCGAAGAACTGCGTCTCGGCCGGCCCGGAGGCGGTGAAGGCCGTGCCGGTATCATCCACCGGCAGCACGATGTTGTCCGACCCCAGCCCCGCCTGGCTCGACGGCGGCAGCGACTGCGCGTAAACCGTGTAGCTCCCCGGCGGCAGGCCGTCGATGCGGTAGTTGCCGTCCGGGGCGGTCAGCCCGCCGATGACCGCGCCGCTCGGGTTCATCGCCACCACCGAGATCAGGTTCAGCGGCCGCCCGCCGCTGTCGGTGACGCGGCCGGTGATGGTTCCGGTGGAGGTCGCAAAAGCAGCCGCCGGGTACAGCCAGGAAATCGCGGCCATGTCGTCGCTCGCCAGCGGCTGCGCCCGCGTGGTGGCCCGGGTCACCTCGGTGGCCATTGCCGACGACGTCATGGTGTGCTGCAAGCCCAGCGCATGGCCGATCTCGTGCACCAGGCTGGTGAAGAACGACTCGCTGGCCGAGCTGCGGCTGCTCAAATCGCGCGGCAGGATCACCCGCGACCGCACGATGGGAATGAATCCGCCCGCCTGCGGCAGCCGCGTCACCGGCCCGCCCAGCCCAATCACGCCGGGCGGCAGGTCGTCAAAGATGATTTCTCCATCCGGATTCTGCGGCTGCAGCGAAGCGATGTTTGCCACCCCGCCGAACGCCACGCGGAGGTCCGAGGTCCCCACGCCGTTCCACACCGCCAGCGCCTGCCGCACCTGCCCGATCAGGGCCTCGTAGCTGTCGGTGGAAGCGAACGCCGGCTGCTGGTCGGAAACATAGAAGTAAACCGTCTTGTTGACCAGCGCGTTCAGATCAAATTTTTCGTAGATCGGCGCGTTGTAAGGACCGAAACGCGACGGGTAATGGACAAAGTGGTAGTAAGCCGCCGCGCTCGATGCTCCGAGCGCCATCCAAACCAGGGAAAGAACAAAACGCCGCATGAATGTTCCAACCGCACGGCCCGCCGCGCGCTTCTACGGCTGCCGGCTCGTTCCGAGCGCCGCCTGGATCTCGAACACCAGCTTTGACAGCGGCATCGAGACCTCCTCTTCCGGCGCCGGCGCTTTCGTGCCCGGCGCGAGCATCGTCTCGCCGCTCGGCTTGCGGTTGACGAAAGGCTCGGCGCCCGAGGTCCCGGGCACCACCTCGAACAGGCCCTGCGTCAGGCCGATGACCTGCGTCCGCCCGCTCGGCCCGGTCCACAGAAACAGCACCAGCTCCTGGCCGGGGGTGAAATGCGGCACGCCGGAATAAGTCTGGGTCGTCCGGCCCACTGTCCCACCCGGCTCCATGACGCTGACCTCGGGATTGTTGGGGCCCTTCCATCTGTCGAGAACCTGGAACTGCGTCCGCGTGTAGATCATGGAGCTGATGGCGACTGCTGAGATCGCACCGGCGCGCGCCCGGACAATTTCCGTCGACTGCCTGGTCATCTGCTCGAGGGTGAGCCGCTCCAGAGTCGCCGCCGGCGCGAGCTGGGCGGCCAGACACAACAGGAGCGCAGGTAAAATGGACCGCATCTCGCTCCATCTTATCGCAAGCCGTCAACCAATCTTAAGTCGTTGAAAATAGAGGCGATGCCAGCGTTCCGAGCTTCAAGATTGTAGCCTCGGCGACACAGGGCTGAGGCACGCCGGGACCGGCCGGCCCGCCCATCTGTCAGAATTCCAGCCGCAGTGCGAACTGGAGTTCCCGCGCGTCGACCACCGTGCCGCCAATCACGCCATAGCCGGTGAGGCCCACGCTGAGCCCGGGATTGGCGAAGATCGGGTGGTTCGGGATGTTGAAGAACTCGGCCCGGAACTCCAGGTTCGTCCGCTCCGTGAACTGAAACTTCTTCGTCGTGGAAAAATCCCAGTCGATGAGCCCGGGGCCGGTAATCGTGTTGCGTCCGGAGTTCCCATAACGGAACCCGGACCCCGGGAGCCGGTTCACGAACGCGTCCAGGTTGAAGAAGTGGCTGGGATCCTGCTGGCTCCGGGGAAGATTCGGATTGACGCCGAGGTTGTCGGGATAGCAGCCACTGTCGTTGTTTTGGACGCTGCCTGCGCCGCAGAAAGCGGACAGCGGGAAGCCGTCCTGCAAGGTGAGAATGGTGCCCACCTGCCAGCCGCCGGCGAGCGCGTTGGCGGCGCGGCCGGCGTTGCCCAGAAACATCTTGCCCTTGCCTATCGGCAGTTCATAGAGCAGCGAGCTGGTGGAGCGGCGGCGGAAGTCAAACCCCGAAAGCGAGCGCTCGGCCCGGAGGTTGTAATTGTTCGAGGGTGTGAGCAACTCGCCCACGCCGCTCGAAGTGCGGATGCCGCTGGTGTTGTCGATGGACTTGCTGTAACTGAAGGAGCTGAGCAGGGTGAAGCCGCGGCTGAAGCGCTGCTGGAGGCGCGCTTGCAGGCCGTTGTAGCTGGAGTGGCCCGGCCCGTTCATTACCTGGAAATTCCCGTTGAAGATGGGGTAGGGGCGGCGGGCGTTGATGTTGCCAGGTCCGGGAGGCGCGGTGTTGTAACTCTGGAGCCGCTGCAGGTGACTGCCTTCCGATCCCAGGTAGTCCACTTCGAGAGACATGTCTCTCGTCAACTGCCGCTGCACTCCAAACGACCATTGCGCCACATAGGGAGTCGGGTCTTCAAACTGGTTCGCCAGGATGAAGGAAGGAATGCCGAGCTGGGTGAAGGGCTGCCCCCAATTCAGGTTGGGGATGATCGCGTTGGCGCTCTCGCTGCGGCGGATAGTGAACGGGGCGTTGCGAACCACGTCGAACACCGCGTTGCCAATGTCGCGGACATAATACATTCCGAAGCCGGTTCGGATGACGGTCTTCGAATCGAGCTGGTAGGCGAGGCCGAGCCGCGGCGCCCAGTTGCGGTTATCGGTTCGGAAGGCCCGGCGCCCGAAACGCCCGTCGCGGACATACGGGATGCTGGAAGGCAGCGGGAACGCGGGATTGCCTGCCAGCGGGTCGCCGGTGCCCGTCCGCACATAGGTCGGGAAAATGGAGTTGTCCCAGCGAAAGTCGATGTTCACAATCGCGTCGTGCTTGTCATAGTAGGGCGGCTGGTCTTCCCACCGCAGGCCCCAGTTCATGGTCAGCTTCGGAGAGATCTTCCAGTTGTCCTGGAAGTACAGGCCGTAATAACTGGCGCGGTAATTCGCGATCGGCGCGCCGACCTGCCCTTCGCTGCCGCTCATGACGCCCAGCAGAAAGTCGGACATGGCGTTGACCTGGTTGGCGCTGGTGCTGATGAGCGGATTGTTGGAAAACTGGCCGTTGAAGGTGAACCGGCCGCGCGGCACCACGCCGCCGAGCTGGTTGTAGCGGATGCGCCAGACCTCGCCGCCCATCTTGAAGCTGTGCTTGCCCGTGGTCCAGGAAAAATTGTCGTTCCACTGGATGATGGTGTCCCAGTTGATGAACGGCGTGTCGCTGAACTCGCCGGGGCCCACCAGGCCGCTGATGGTGATATTCGGCACGCCCCAGTAGAGCGGAAAATCGCGCGAGACGCCGGTGATGCCCAACTCGGCCACTACGTTTTCTGCTCCCGCGCGCGCCGCGACGTTGCCCGACTCCAGCCGGCTGATGGCGAATGAGAACTCGTTAACCTTGTTGGCGCCCAGCACCCGCGTGTTCCGCAGCATGCCCTGGTGGCCCTGCACATCAATGTTGTTGGCCATGTTTGGGATGTTGATCGGAAGAGTTCGCAGCTCGCCGGTATGGCCGTAGCGGAACATCCACGTCGAGTTGGCCGATTGCACGTAGTCGAAGCGCGAGTTCTCCTGGTTGCTGTCGGTGGGGCGGCCCTCGGTGTTGAGGAAGTTGTTGGCGACTACGTTGGGGTTGAGGTTGGGCAGCGGCTCGAAACGCTGCAACAGCGTGGCGGAGATGGGGGCAATGCGGCTGGCGGGAATCATGTTGCCGGAAAAGGGCTGCACCGACACCAACTGGCCGGCGCCATTCACCACCCGCGTAGTGGGATCGTAAATGGTGGTGGTAGCTCCGGAGAAGTCCCCCACGCGCCACGGAGCGGATGGAACGGTGGCCGTCTGGGTCAGCGCCTTGCGTTCGCGCAGGCCCTCGTAATCGAAGAAGAAGAACAGCTTGTCTTTGCCGTTGAGGATTTTGGGAATGAGGACCGGGCCGCCGACCGTGGCGCCAAACTGGTTGCGCTTGAAGGGCGGAATCGGCTTGGTCTTGGCGTCGAAGAAGTTCTTAGCGTCCAGATCGGCATTTCGCAGGAACTCGAAGGCCGAACCGTGAATCTCGTTGGTGCCGCTCTTGGTGGAAACGTTGACCTGGCTGATCCCGCGGCCATACTCGGCCTGGAACTGGCCGCTCTCGACCTTGAACTCCTGGAGGGCGTCGAGCGAGGGGAGCAGCAGGTAGGTGTTGAAGTTCGGGTCGGTATTCTCGACGCCGTCCAGAGTGTAGTGGTTATAGGAAAGCCGCTGGCCGGCGACGTTCAGGGTGAAATCGTTGCGCGTGCCGCCCATGCGTCCCTGGCCCTGCGCCGAAGGCGGACCATTGGTGGTGGCGCCGGGGATCAGCGAGGCGAGCTGGAGGTAGTTGCGGCCGTTGAGCGGCAGGTCTTCGATGCGGCGGTTTTCGACCACCGTGCCGATGTCGGTGGTTTCGGTTTGCAGCACGGGCGCGCCGCCGGCCACTTCGACCACTTCGGTCACGTTGCCGACTTGCAGCGTGAAGTCGATGCGCGCCACCTGCGCGACTTGCAGCTCGATGTCGTTGCGGACCTGCGTGGTGAAGCCCTTCATCTCCGCCTTCAGGTTGTAGGCGCCGGGCAGCAAGGCCGGCAGATCGTAGACGCCGGCGGTGTTGGTGGTCACGGTGCGCTGCGTGTTGGTGGCCGGGTTGGTCAGCGTGACCGCCGCCCCGCCGACGACCGCGCCGGTCGCGTCGGTGACGGTGCCGGTGATCTCGCCGGCAGCCACCTGCGCCCGCGCCACGCCCGCCGCCAGCAGAAATAGTATGGAACAAAGACCTACGAAGCGATGCATGGCCCTATCCCCCCTTGCCCTGAAATCGCAGATTCGCTACGAAATTAGCAAAAACGCAGGCTGGAAGCAATGGCGGCGCGGTAAATTTCTTACCGGCTCTTCTCGCAGCGCACGCTCTTAGGCGGAGTGTTGGTGCAGGCGATGCTGTCGGTGACGCCGGAGGCCAGAAAGGCGCAGGCGTTGTCGGTGGCCGTGCGGGTGCTTTCTTCCTTGGTCGAGC
The DNA here is from genome assembly GCA_035632135.1 of Bryobacterales bacterium. GTDB lineage: Bacteria > Acidobacteriota > Terriglobia > Bryobacterales > JACQDG01 > DASQHK01. The sequence goes on along the minus strand of DASQHK010000678.1, from coordinate 3,378 downwards.
CGTTGGCGGTGCGGCACTTGCTCTGGCGGTGAAACTCCATGCATACCTCGCAGGAATATCCACCGAGGCTGAGAGTCGAGTAGACGATCAGCGCCAGCGCCACCACCACGAAAATCACCACCGCGATGATCGTGCGCGGGTTTCGCTTCATGGTCCCGGCTTCACCCATTGATTGATCCAATCGAGAAACGTGCGGTACCACAGCAGGCTGTTCTGCGGCTTGAGGACCCAATGGCCCTCATCGGGAAACAGCAGCAGCTTGGAGGGGACCTTGCGCGCTTCGAGCGCGGTGAACAACTCGAGCGCCTGGCTCACATCGACCCGGTAGTCCTGCTCGCCGTGAATCACCAGCGTGGGGGTCTTGAAGTTGGCGACGTATTCGGAGGGCGACCAGCGCCGGTACATGTCCGGATTCTCCCACGGCATTCCTTTGAATTCCCAGATGGGAAACCACAGCTCCTCGGTGGAGAGGGCGAAGCTGCGCAGGTCGAAGACGCCGTCGTGCGAAACCAGCGCCCGGAAGCGGTCGGTGTGGCCCAGCAGCCAATCGACCATGTAGCCGCCGAAGGAGCCGCCGGCCGCGGCGAGCCGGGCGCTGTCGATATAGGGCTGCTTCTGCATGGCATCGACGCCGGTGAGGATATCCTCGTAGGCCTTGCCGCCCCAGTCGCCGTTGATGCCGTCGACGAACGCCTGGCCGAAACCGCTCGATCCGCGCGGGTTGGGCATGAACACGACATAGCCAGCGCCGGCAAAGACCTGCGCGTTCCAGCGATAGCTCCAGCTCTCGCCCCAGGCGCCCTGCGGGCCGCCGTGGATCAAGGTGAGCAGCGGGTACTTTTTGCCCGGGTTGAAGTCCGGCGGCTTCACAATCAGCCCCTGCACCTTGACGCCGTCGGCCGCGTCGTACCAGATCTCTTCGAACGGCGTGGTCCGGTATTCGGCGAGCACTCCGTCATTGAGGTGGGTGAGCGAGAGCGGCGAGCCGCCGGCCGAGGAAGCACGGAAAATCTCCACCGGGCTCGCCCCGCTCTGCCCGGCGTAGATCATCGTCTTGCCGTCGCGGGAGAGCTGTATGTCGCTCAAGCAGGCATCGCCGCCCACGGCCACGCGGATCGCGCCGCCGGCGGCCGGAATGGTGAAGATCGGCTCGCGGCCGCGATCGCCGGCGGTGAAAAACAGCTTGCTCGAATCCGGCGCCCAGGCAATGCCGCTCACCCAGCGGTCGAACGTCTCGGTGAGGTTGGTGACGTTGCCGGTGGCCCGCTCGTGGAGCATCAGCCGGAAACGGTCGCCCTCGTAGCCGGCGCGAAGCTGGGCGCGGTAGGCGATGTAGCGGCCGTCGGGCGAGTAGACCGGCGAGGTGTCGGCGGCGGGGTTGTTGGAGATCTTCTTCGGCGTCCCGTTCTCGACGGAGACCACGTACAGCTCCTGGTTGGTGCCGGCGGCGGGCATTTCGTCGGGCTTGCTCACATAACAAACCTCTTTGCCGTCGGGCGAGATGGCGTAGCCGTCCGGGGCCTCCAGCTCCCAGGCGGGCGCATCGAGCGGCCCGGGCGTCAAGTCACGCGGCGCGCCGCCCTCCACGCCTACTACGAAGATGTGGCTGCGGCGGCCGCTGTCCCAGTGGTCCCAGTGGCGGTAGAGCAGCGAGGTATAGATGCGGGCCTTCGTTTTGCTGTTCCGCCGCGCGTCGAGCCGTGACTTGTTGCAGGCGTCGTCCTTGCAGTCGGGAAACACGTCGCTGGTGAAGATCAGATTTTTCCCATCGGGTGAAAACAATACTCCCGCTGCTTCCGTGGAAAGACTGGTCACCTGGCGCGCATTCCTGCCGTCGGAGTCCGTCAGCCAGACCTGCGAGGAGCCGGAGCGGTTGGAGATGAACGCGAGGCGCCGCGAGTCGGGCGACCAGCGCGGCCTTTCGTTGAGTGATCCCTCCAGGGTGAGGCGGCGGGCCGCTCCCCCGGCCAGCGGCACCGTGTAAATCTGCTTCGGGCGCGTGTTGCTGTCGAGGTCGGGGGTTTCCACCACGAACGCCACGGTTGCGCCATCGGGAGAAAGCTGCGGGTCGGAGATGCGCGCGAGCCGCAGCAGCGCCGCCGGATCGAAGGGTTTCGGCGCCGCATCGAGCATCGCGCAAAGCAAGGCTATCGCCGTGAGCCGGGCAGCATTCATCAACTTGAATGTAGCAAAACAATGTAGCAAAACAAGGCCCGCGGCGAAGGGCGGACGGCTGCCGCCGGTCATCCGTCCGTAAGGAGCATCGCCAGCCACCACTCCCTTTCGGTCGCGGCTCGGAACCGATCGCAGCACCTTCCTGGTGCGAGCACGAATGTCGCTTCCTGCCACGCCATTTGCTCCCCGGCATCGGTTACAATGTGGGAGCTTCTACTTCCACCCAACCGGGAGGACACATGAATCGACGCAGAGCGATGCAAACGATGGCGGTTGCCGCGGCAGCAGTGGCAGCGCCGCGGCCCGCCCGCGCGGCGAGCAAGGAGGTCTCCACCTACCTCGACCGCTGGAACAAGGCGAAGGTCTTCACGCTCAAGGTAGCCGACGTGATGCCGGAGAGCGACTATCAGTTCAAGCCCAATCCGATCGAGATGGGGTTCGGCAAGCTGTTCACCCACATCGGGGCGGCCAACACGCACTATTTCGCGCGGATCAAGGGCGAGGCGCCGCCGATGGAGGAGCCGAAAAACGCCGACAAAGAAACCACCAAGAAGTTCGTCGCGGAGTGCTTCGACTGGTGCGCCCAGATTCTTGGCGGCCTGAGTGATGCGGCCTTGAATGAGATGTATAAGGCCGGCAAGCAGCCGGGCGTCTCCGGGCGCGACCTGGTGCTGAACGGTTTCATCCACACCGCGCACCACCGCGCGCAGGCGGAGATTTACCTGCGCGTGAAGAACCTGGAGCCGCCGCGCTACAGCGTATAGCGAGCCGCTTCGGTTACGGCGGAAAGGGGCGGCCTGGTGCGCGTGCGGGCCGCTTCCTCGCGGCCGCGCCCCGGGTGCTCGGCCAAGGCGCGCGGCGTGCCCTGATATACTGAAGTTTTCCTTATGGTACGGGTCCGCTTCGCGCCGTCTCCCACCGGCTTTCTGCACATCGGCGGGGCGCGCACTTACATCTTCAACTGGCTCTACGCCCGGCAAGAGGGCGGGACCATGGTGTTGCGTATTGATGATACTGACATCGAACGCAACACCGAAGCCTCGCGCCAGTCGATTTTCGACGGCCTGGGGTGGCTCGAGCTGGGCTGGGACGAGCTTCATTCCCAGTCGGAGCGCGCGGCCCTACACCGCGAGGCCTGCCAGGCGCTGCTCGACAAGGGATGCGCCTACCGGGATTTCACGCCGGCCGGCTCCGAGCCGGAGG
>DASQHK010000677.1:0-2766 GCA_035632135.1 Bryobacterales bacterium | reverse complement strand
AGTCCGCGGCTACCGCACCGCCATCCTCTCCACCCGCCTCCCCGCCGCGAGCGACCTCGCCCTGCTCGCCCTGTTCGCCGCCGCCAGCTTCATTCTCGGCGGCCTCTTCTTCCGCCACACCAAGAAAGGCTTCGCCGACGTGCTTTAACTTTCCGCGTAAGTCCCCAAGCACCGGATCGCCGGACCGATGCTCGGATCGGGCGGAGGATCTATGACCATCGTCACGCGCGCATCCCCGCCGACCAGGACGCCAGCGGGAACACCCAGATTCCAGTCGTAATCGCCGCCCTTCACGATGTGAGCGCGCTCCAGAATCACATCGTTCACCGCAATCGAAAAATCAAGAGGCTCAAACGGCTCGGCAGGGCGGAAGTACAGGCCCGCGAAGAGCCGCCGCCGCTCGCCCGGGGGCGCCGCCAGTAGCGTCCGGCTGCGCGCCCACACACAGCGCCAGCTCGCCCCGACGGGTTCCCGCCAGCCCTCCAGCAACTGCTCCTCCGCCCACGTCTCTCCCGGGTAAATATAGGGCTGAATCCCCGGCCGGTCAAATGCGCTGCCCTTGCGCGCCGTGATCAGGAAGTACTGCGTTCCGGCGCCTTCCGAGGCGATCCGCGAAAACCCGGCCGCGGGGAGCACCTGGTCCACTTCAGCGGCCGAAAACGTTTCGCCCATCCAGGTATCACGCTTTTGCCGCCGATATTCCGCTGACAGGTCTCCCTGCACCTGGAACTTGAAAAAGCCACCCGGGCGCAGCACGCGCGCCGACTCGCGCACGTACGATTCGATCACCTCTCGCGACGGAATGTGCTGGAACACAATGTAAGAGAACACCAGCTCGAAGCCCCCATCCGGCAGGCCCTGCAAATCGTGACCGGACCCCATATGCAGCGCTACGTTCGGAAATCCGCGCAGCCGGAGCCGCGCACGCTCGACCATCTCTGCCGAGATGTCCAGCCCATGCACCTGCAAGAAATCCTCGGCAAACCAACGCGTCATGCGCCCCACGCCGCAACCGATCTCCACAACGCGGCAAGCCTTTGCGGGGCGACCGTTAAGCAGGATCGGCAGATATGGCCGCACGAGCTGCCGGTAGTTGACCCGTCCCGATTCTTCGAAATCCCCCTCGCCCGCCGTCTGGCCGCGCGTGTAGACATAAAATTCTGCATCCCTGGCCGCACGCTCATCCCAGTCCCGCCGCATCCACTCGAGCACGCAGTCCCTATTCGTCCTTTCTCCCACGACGCGCATTCTAGTACAAAGCGGATTGGGCCAGGCGACTCTTACCGGAGTCGGGCGCATGTCCCCGACGACCGCGACGCCGCCCTGCCGGCCCTCTTCGCCCTCGCCAGCTTCATCCTTGGCGGCCTGTTCTTCCGCCACACCAAGAAAGGCTTCGCCGACGTGCTGTAGGCTATACTCTCCAGTGCTCCTGTGCCCGATTCCCCTCCCAGCGCCTTCCACCCCTCCGGCAAGCCCTACCGCTTCACCGTCCTCGCTTTCGCCAGCCTCTTTCTGTTCGGCAGCTACTTCGCCTACGACAGCGTCGGCGCCATCGAGACCACCCTCATCAAGGTTCTCCATGCCGACCGCGCGGCCATCGGCACTATGTATTCCATGTATAGTGTGGCCGCCTTCTTTTCGGTCCTGCTGGGCGGCTTCCTCATCGACCGCATCGGCGTCCGCCGCGCCAGCCTCCTGTTTTCCACCCTCGTGCTCGCCGGCGCCGCCATCGTCGCCGCCGCCCCGAACCTGGCCGTTCTTTACGCCGGCCGCATCCTGTTCGGCATCGGCGGAGAATCTCTGGTCGTCGCCCAGAGCGCCATCCTCGCCCGCTGGTTCAGCGGCAAGGAGCTGGCGCTTTCTTTCGGCATCGCCCTCACCGTCAGCCGCCTCGGCACGCTGTTCACCTTCAACACCGAGGCCCTGCTCGCCGAGCGCCTCGGCTTCCGCGCGGCCCTCTGGGTAGCCGCCGCCCTGTGCGCCTTCAGCCTCCTCTGCAACTGGATTTACGCGCTGATGGACCGCCACGCCGAGCCGGTCCTGCGCCTCCCCCAAGCCGGCGCCGGCGACAAGATCGCCTTCTCGGACATCCGCAAGCTCTCCGCCTCCTACTGGTATGTAGTAATGCTCTGCGTGACCTTCTACTCCGCTATCTTCCCCTTCACCGCCCTCTCCACCGACTTCTTTCACGACAAGTGGGGCCTTCCACAAGCCGCCGGCCACGGCGGAGGCTTCGTCGCCGGCGCCTTCTACAACCTCACCCACATGTTCTCCACCGCCCAAGGCACCACGTCCATCATCATCACCGCGTCGATGTTCTTCGCCCCCTTCGCCGGCACCCTGGTCGACCGCATCGGCCGCCGTGCCAGCCTCATGATCCTCGGCTCGCTGCTGATGATCCCCGCGCACCTCGCCATGGGTCTCACCAATATTCAGCCGGCCTTCCCCATGATCGTCCTCGGCGCCGCCTTCGTCCTGGTGCCCGCCGCCATGTGGCCGTCCATCCCTCTCATCGTCGAAGAGCAGCGCGTCGGCACCGCCTACGGCCTCATGACCGCCATCCAGAATCTCGGTCTGCTCGCCTTCCCCTACTTCAACGGCAAGCTCCGCGACGCCACCCACACCTACACCGCCAGCCAGATCATGTTCGGCGCCCTCGGCTTCGCCGGCCTGGTCTTCGCGTTGCTCCTGCTGCGCGCCGACCGCCGCGCCGGCCGCCGCCTCGAACAGGCCAGATAGTCGCTGCTATACTCAAGGCGTGGAAAG
>DASQHK010000676.1:0-4145 GCA_035632135.1 Bryobacterales bacterium | reverse complement strand
GGGAGGCGCGAAGCCCAGGATTTGGTCTTTCTTCTCCACCCACAGCCGGACGGGCGGCTGGCCGTTGAGGGACGCGGTTACGATGACCCCGGAGCCGCGCTCGTGGGAGTTGAGCAGCTTGTAAGACTGCAGCTTACCGATGGCGCTTTTCTCGCCCCAGTCTTCCAAGAAACCCTTGTAGTCGTAGTTGGGGCAAGGAGATTCGACGCGGCAGCCCCAGAACGTATAGGCTGCGGCATAATCGCCGCGCTGGAGCGCGGCGAGAAACGCTTCGACCCGCTTCTCTTCCTTGTAGTTCTTGAGCCAGTAGTAAAGGATGCCGGCGGCGGCGAGCAGGATCAGCAGCAACACCACGGCGCGCTTGATCGCCTGGATGCGCCGCTCGTGTTTGGCTTCGTTCTCTCCGTACTCGTCCAGGTAGCCCATGCTGGCAAGGATCGTCTGGATCGGTTGCTGGCCGATCGGCGCGCGCGCAGCCTACGGGGTCTTGGCGGCGACCGGATACTGCTTGTTGTAAGCGGCGATGGCGTCGTTGGTGATGTCCATAGTCTGCTTGAAGTAGAGCGTGTTGGCGCTGTCCACGACCAGGTCGAGGCCCTTCTCCTCGGCCAGCTTGGTTACCACGGCCTGCATGCGCTGGCCACCCCGGTTCAAGATGTCGGTGCGCTCGCGATCCACCTCGCCTTGCAGATCATCGGTCAGGCGCTGGAGCTGCCGCTGCTTGCGCTGGCCATCGGCCTGCAAGTCGGCGGCTTCCTGCTGGTTGAGCTTGGAGGGGTTTTCGAGCTTGGCCTGGATGTCCTGCAGCTCTTTCGTGCGTTTTTCAATGTCGGCCTGCTGCGGAGCGTACTTGGCTTGTAAGTCGGCGGCGGCCTTTTTGATTTCGGCAGTTTCCAGCACCGCGCGCTGGGTATTGATGACCGCGACTTTCAGTTGCGCTCCGGCGGGTGCGGCAATGGTCAAGGCGCCTGCCAGCGCCAGCGCCGGCAGAGCAAAATGGCTGGACATACGATCGTCTCTCCTCAAAACCGCGTCCCCCGTTCGTGCACGATGCTCGGTGGCGGTTGCGCGATCCAAATCGGGCGCGCCGCCAAGTCCTGTGCAGCAAGAAGTCCTAGGATACGGCAAGTCTTTCATTTTACACGGTTCTGAAGGTTTGGCGTATACTCTCGCCATGAGTTACCGACGACTTTTGTTTTTTTTACTTTTGGCAGCGGGGGCGCCGACGCTGGCGCAGACCCGCAAGAGCATTTTCATGATTACCGACGCCGAAGGGGTGGCGGGCGTGTGCCGGCAGGATCAGACCGACCCCAAAGACGCCGAGATGCGGCAACTGCTGACCGGCGAGATCAACGCCGCGGTGGATGGCTTGCTGGCGGGCGGAGCCGATGAGGTGGTGGTGTGGGACGGCCACGACGGCAGCCAGTCGCTTTCCGCGCTGACCATCGAGCCGCGGGCCAAGCTGATCATCGGCAACCTCGGTGTGACGATGACGCTCGAACGGCATTACGCCGCCGTGGTGTTTGTAGGGCAGCACAGCATGGCCGACGTGCGGGGCGGCATCATGGCCCACAGCTACAGCTCGCTCGGGATTCAGAACCTGCTGATGAACGGCAAGCCGGCCGGAGAGATCGGCACGCGGGCGGCGCTGGCGGGCTGGTTCAACACTCCGGTGATTCTGCTGACCGGCGACACCGCCGCGACTGAGGAGCTGCGGGCGATCGTGCCCAATGCCGAAGTGGCGGCGGTGAAGGAAGGACTGGGGCGCTACACTTGCATCTCGATGTCGGCCGTGGCGGCGCGCAAAGCGATTCGCGAGGCGGCAACGCGGGCGATGAAGAAGATCGGGCAGGTCAAACCCTACAAGATCGAGGGTCCGGTGACGTTTCAGGTCGAGTACACCACGCGGCACTCGCTCGGCATCGACGCGGGGTTGGATCCGGGGACGGAAGTGATTGACGACCGGACCATCCGCATCCAGGGCAAGGATTTCTGGGAGGCCTGGATGCGCGGGCTGCGGCACATGTGAAGCTGCCCGGCGCGCGGCGTCAGGCCCGTTTGCGCGAGAGCAGCTCGGCGCTGCACTCGGCGGCTTCTTTCACCAGAAACCCCATCTTGGGGTGAGTGGGCTCGAGGTCGGCGGCGAAGCCGTGCTCCTGGAGCGCCTCGGAAGTGGTGGGGCCGATCGAGGCGATGAGCATGTGCTCGAAGGCGCGCCGGAGCGGCTGTTCCAGGTTCGTCTCAGCGGCGACTTGCAACAGGTGCGTGACCTGGATGGAAGTGGTGAATAGCACCACGTCGATCTCGCCGCGCACGATGGCTTCGATCGCCGCGCGGAGCGGGGCGGTGTCTTCCGGCAGCGCCCATTGATAAACGCGAACAGGGGTGACCTCGGCGCCGCGCGCGGCAAGACCGGCCAGCAACTCGGGGTTCGAGGCGCCGTATTCCTGGACGGCGACGCGGCGCTCCTTGAGCAACAGGGTTTCGGCGTGCCGGTCGAGAGCGGCGAGAACTTCGCGCCAGGTGTTGGGCTCCGGGACAGCCACGGTGACCGGCACGCCCAGCTCGCGCAGCACGGCAGCAGGCTTGGGGCCGCGCGCCACCACCGCTACCCGCCGCAACGCTTCCACGAACCGCTCGCGGGGAAAAGCCGACTCGACCACTCGCACCAGAGCGCGCGTGCCCACGCCGGTCAGGAAGATCACCACCTCGAAGCGGCCCTCCAACAACGCTTGCACAAACGCCAGCGCTTCGGCGTTGGACTCGACGGGAACCTCGCGCATGGAGGGCGCCACCGTCGCGACGCCGCCGTAGTTGGTGATGAGCCTGGCGATCTCCTCGGCGCGGCGCGATTCGAGGGCCAGCACGCGAAGACCAGCGAAGTCAGTCATGACAGGTATGCGCGCGGGGGCGCGGCCCCAGCAGGGCCGCGCCTGAGACTTTGAAACTGCTATCGCCCGAGGGCGAAGAACTGGTTGAACGGGTTCTGAATGGGAAGCTTCTCGAATTTTGAGAAGCCCGCTTCCTCGGCCAGCTCCCGCGCGCCGGTCTCGCCGATCACGGTGCCCAGTCCCGCGCCGTTGTGGGCGAGCGAAACGGTCATGCAGTGCAGCGGGCTGATCGACGAAAACGCTTTGCCGACCGGGTTGCGGCGCTCGTGCGGGTGGTGCGAAGTGTTCGGCTCGGACCACACATAGACGCCGTCGTCAGCCAGCGCCGCGCGGATGGCCTTGAGGGTGCCGCGCGGATCGACCATGTCGTGGATGCAGTCGAAGCTGCAGATCAAGTCGAACTTGCGGTCGCCCGGGATCTGGTGCGCCGCGGCCTGGAGGAACTCGACGTTGCCCAGTCCGTTGGACGCGGCGAGCTGGCGGGCGCGCTCGATGCTGGGGCCGTGGTAATCGATGCCGAACACCTTCGATTTGGGGAACGCCTTGGCCATTGCCACGGAAGACTGGCCGCAACCGCAGCCGACGTCGGCGATGCTCGCGCCGCGTTCCAGCCGCGCAGTCAGCCCGGGCACGGCGGCCAGCCATTGCTGGGCGAGAAAGTTGATGTAGCCGGGCCGGAAGAAGCGCTCGATGGCCACGGGGATCTCCTCGCCGATGTCGGAGTACGAGATGCCGCCGCCGTTGCGGAAAGCGTCCATGATCTTGGGGACATTCCAGATGGATGGGGTGGCGAAGTGGAAGCCGCCGCCCACGAACATGGGGCTGTCTTCGTCGGCCAGCACGAAAGCCTGCTCGCCGGTCATGACGTATTTGCCGGTAGCCGGATCGTAATCGATGTACTCGGCGGCCACCATGGCGTTGGCCCACTCGCGAACGTAGCGCTCGTTCAGCCCGGTTTTTTTCGCCAGCTCAGCGCTCGAGAGCGAGCCGGCGCCGGCCATCGCCTTGTAAAGACCGAGGCGGTCGCCGATATAGCCGAGGGCCATGGTGAAGGCGCCTCCCATATCTCCGACAACACGAAATGCCAGTTCTTCGACCTTCTTCTCGTTCATTGGAACCTCCGTGATAGGTATTTGACTCCCCATTCTATCCCAACGCGGCGGATGCTGTGCTAAGCTGTCGCTCTGTCGCGCAGAACCCCAAAGCCACCTGCCAGCGCAAGAACACGTGCGGAGCGGCCCGCGGCCGCGGCGG
>DASQHK010000675.1:0-4502 GCA_035632135.1 Bryobacterales bacterium | reverse complement strand
CAAGATCCTCCGCGACTTCGTTCCCGATTATGACGCCGCAGCAATCGAGCGGCTTCGCGACGCCGGCGCCATCCTGCTGGGCAAGGCGGGCCTGCACGAGCTGGCTTACGGCGTCACCAGCAACAATCCACATTTCGGCGCCGTACATAACCCGTGGGACGCCTCCCGCATCCCCGGCGGATCGAGCGGCGGCTCGACCGCCGCCCTGGCCGCCGATCTGTGCACATTTGCGCTCGGCTCTGATACCGGCGGCTCGGTGCGCATTCCGGCGTCGTTCTGCGGCGTGGTGGGGCTGAAGCCGACCTTTGGCCGTATCAGTAGGTACGGCGTGTTTCCGCTCGGCCACACGCTCGACCATGTGGGCCACTTCGGCTGGTCGGTGGCGGACGTGCTGGCGATTTGCGAAGTCTTGGCCGGCGCCGACGCGCGTGACGACAGCTCGGCCAGCGAGCCGCTGCCACGCCTCGAGTTGCCGGCTGATCCGAAGCTGAAGGGCTTTCGCATCGGCGTGCCCAGCAACTATTACTTCGAGCGGCTGCAGCCGGAGGTCGACGCGGCCGTGCGGGCCGCGGTAAAGACGCTGCGCGGTTTGGACGCCGAAGTCCAAGAAGTCGAAATCCCCGAGATCGAGGATTTCACCGTGCTGAGCCGCTTGATCCTGCTGCCGGAAGCCACGGCGCTGCACCGCACGCGCCTGAAGAGCCGCCGCGCCGACATCGGCCCCGACGTGCTGGCCTTGCTCGACCAGGGCCAGTTCGTGCTGGCCACCGATTACCTCGACGCCCAGCGCCGCCGCCGGCAACTGATCGAAAACCTGAACCGGCTGTTCGACCGCGTGCAGGCGATCGTCACGCCGACGACGCCGACCACGGCCCCCAAGATCGGCCAGACCACCATCGAGATTGCCGGCCGCCAGGAAGACACGCGGCTCGCCTCGACGCGCTGCGTGCGGGCGCTCAACATGGCGGGCGTGCCGGCGCTATCGGTGCCCTGCGGATTTGACACGCAGGGCTTGCCCATCGGCCTGCAGATTTTCGGCCGGGCGTTCGATGAATCGAGTGTGCTGCAAGTGGGACACGCCTACGAGCAGGCGAGCGAATGGCGCAAGCGACGGCCGAAGGTGACGGCGCCACAAGCGGTATAATCGGTCGAGATTCCGCCGGGAGGTCTTCCACTATGTCCAACGGCCGTCGTTTCAGCAGGCGCACGTTTCTTGGCTCGGCGGCAGCGGGCGCAGCCGCCGCCCGAGCGGCGCAGGGCGGCAGCGCTCCGCGTGGCGCCGCTGCCACCACCGGGCCCAACAGCAGAGTCACGGTGGGCATGATCGCCGTGGGCGCCCGCGCCCAAGAGCTGCTCGAAGCCATCAAGCACGTCGATGGCACCGAGATCGTCGCCGTTTGCGACGCTTACAAGGGCCGCCTCGAACGGGCCGTCCAGCGCACCGGCGGCCGCGCCAAGATCGTTCCCGACTATCACGAGATCCTCGCCAACAAAGATATCGACGTGGTCACCGTGGCCCCGCCCGATCACTGGCACAAGAAGATCGTCGTGGAGGCGCTCCAGGCCGGCAAGGACGTTTACTGCGAGAAGCCTCTTACTTATACCGTCGACGAGGGCCTGGAAATCATCGAAACGGCGCGGCAAACCGGGAAGCTCGTCCAGGTCGGCAGTCAGGGCATGAGTTCGGCTACGCAGCAGCACGCGAAAGAAATGATCCGCTCCGGCAAGCTCGGCAAGGTCACCATGATCCGCGCCTCTTACAACCGCAACACTGCTGAGGGCGCCTGGATCTACCCCATCCCGCCTGACGCTTCGCCCGCCACCGTGAACTGGGACCTGTTTCTCGGCCCGGCTCCGAAGCGGGCCTTTGACCTGGCCCGGTTTTTCCGCTGGCGCTGCTACAAGGACTATTCCGGCGGCATCGCCACCGACCTGTTCGTCCACCTCTGCACGACCATCCATTTCCTGATGGACGCCAAGGCTCCGGCGTCGGTGGTGGCGCTGGGCGAGCTGTACCGCTGGAAAGAAAGCCGTGACGTGCCGGACGCGCTCAACGCCATCCTCGAATACCCGGAGGGCTTCACCGCCAATCTGAGCTGCACGTTCAACAATTCAATGTCAGCCGAGGGCAACTTCCAGATTCTCGGCACGGAAGGCTCGCTCACCATTGGCTTCACGGGGCTGAATTTTTACGCTGAGCGGGCCGTGGAGAACAACCGCTGGATCGTCGAAAGCTGGCCCAAGGCCCTCGAAGACGCCTACTATCGCGACCCAAAGGTGATCCGAGAGGAGCTGCCCGCCCTGCACCCGCCCAAACTCACCCAGGCCGCCGAGACGTTCCGCGAGACGGGACTCGAGGCCACGATCGTTCACTTCCAGCACTTCTTCGATTCGGTGCGCAGCCGCAAACCCACCGTGGAAGACGCCCTCGCCGGGCACCGCGCCGCCGCTTGCGCGCACATGGTCAACCGCTCCGCCGAGACGCGAAGGATTGTGGAGTGGGATTTCGCGCGAGACAACATTAAGGCTTGAAGAGCGCGGCCTGGACCAGGGAGGGAGCAACCAGCAGAGCAGCATGCGACTCGGGCAAAGCGAGATAGCGGCGGTGTCCACCATGATTTGGGTGGGGTTTGTCGCCGTTCTGGGTCTGTTCAGTCTGTACCGGGAGCCGGCGTCTGGCGGCGCTAATCAGGCCCGGCCGCGATGGGCCGAAATGTGGGACTTGCGGGTGGAGACGGTGGGCCGATTTTCCTATGGCAAGCTGGCCCTGGTGAGCCTGCTGGGACTGTTCCTCGAGATGTTGATGATCCGGTGGGTTTCAGCCGAGATTCGAATCTTTGCTTATTTCAAAAACTTCGTGCTGATCGCCTGCTTTCTTGGTTTTGGATTGGGCTGCTATCTCTGCCGACGGAGGATCAACCTTCTCGCGCTCCTAGTGCCCCTGGTCTTGCTGACGCTGCTGATCAAGCTGCCGTGGCAGGGCCTGCGCAATGTGGTCGCGACGCTGCCGATCTTGTTGGGCAGCACTTCCCAGGTGAATATGTGGGGCGTGCCGTCGATGCCGCTGGACTCGCTGTCCCTGGTGCTGCTGGCGTCCGGGCTGGCCCTTGTCATACCGTTGTTTGGCCTGCTGTCGCTGGTTTTCATCCCTATCGGGCAGATGGTGGGATGGTACCTGGAGTGCGCCCCTAACGGCATTCTTGGTTACACGGTTAACGTCGTGGCCAGCCTGGCCGGCGTCCTGCTCTACACGATGCTTTGCTTTTTTTATCAGCCTCCGGCGGTTTGGTTCGGCGCCGCCGGAGTGATGCTGCTCCTGCTGGTGTGGAAATCGTTGCGCCCCCACTGGGGCTGCCTGGTCGCGCTGGCGGCGTGCGTGGGGATACTCAGCCTGCCGCCGGAAAAGGACCATGTCGTGCAGTGGTCGCCTTACCAGAAACTTGCATTGGCTCCGACCCGAGAGGCCGGCGAGATTATCTCCTATGCGCTGACCACCAATGACACGTGGTATCAGCAGATTCTCAACCTGTCGCCGGCGTTCGTCTCATCGCATGCGGAACTCTTCGAAGACACGCCGATCCAATGGAATCCGTACAACCTCCCTTACCGGTTCTACCCGAATCCGCTCTCGGTGCTGATTCTTGGAGCGGGCATGGGCAACGACGTGGCAGCGGCGCTCCGCAACGGCGCCGGGCGCGTGGTGGCCGTGGAAATCGATCCGTTGATCCTCCAGGACGGCCGCAGACTGCACTTTGAAAGACCCTATTCCTCGCCGCGCGTCCGGCAGGTCGTCGATGACGCGCGCAGCTACATTCAAAACAGCGGCGAGCGTTTTGATTTGATCGTGTTCTCGCTGCTCGATTCTCACACCACCAGCTCGTACTACTCGAACATCCGCATCGACAACTACGTGTACACGGTGGAAGCGTTGCAGGCAGCCAAGAGGCTGCTGCGGCCCGAAGGCGTATTCATCGTGAAATTCCAGGTAGGCACGCCGTGGATCGCCGGCCGGCTCAAGCGCCTCCTGACGACAGTCTTTGGGCGGCCCCCGCTCGAATTGAACGCTAGCGGCTCCGTCAAAGCGACCACGCCGGGGCGATTCTTCATCAGCGGATCGCAGGAGGTCCTGGACCGCGCGCTCTCCAATCCGGAGTTGGCCGCCTACGCGGCGAGCCACTCCGCCATCGCGACCGAGAAAGCCACGCTGACCACCGATGACTGGCCCTATTTTTATCAGCATGAGCCGGGGCTGCCGGCCAGTGTGATCGCGATCTCGATTGTTCTCGTTCTGCTCTGCTGGCTGCTGATGCGGAGGACGGGAATCGGCGGGGGCTCGATCCAGTGGCACTTTTTCTTCCTGGGGGCCGGCTTCCTGTTGCTCGAGGCGCAGATCATCAGCAAATTCGCGCTGCTGTTCGGAACCACTTGGGTCGTCAACTCCGTCGTGATTTCCGGCGTGCTGGTGTTGATCGTGGCGGCGAATTTCCTGGTGGCTCTGAGCC
>DASQHK010000674.1:0-5224 GCA_035632135.1 Bryobacterales bacterium | reverse complement strand
AAATTCGCGGCGAGGTTTTCAACCTCGCCAACACGCCGCCGCTCGGAACCCCGAACGTTGTGCTGGGAACGCCGGGCTTCGGCTCCATCACGTCGGCGCTTGATCCGCGCGTGATCCAACTGGCGGTGAAGGTCAACTTCTAAGAGACTGCAACGCGGGCGGACAGGGATAGCAAGAATCTTCCCTGTGGTCTCTGGGTCCTCTGGGTGAATTACTCCTTCCTGTGCGGTCCGATGCGAAACGGGATCTGCACCGTGGCCTCCAGGTCCACGGGCTCGCCGTTCTTGGTGGCGGGCTGGAACTCCCACTTCGAGAACGCGCTGACGGCGCTCGCGTCTAGGCGCCCATCGATACCTTGCACCAGGCGCACGCCATCCACGTGGCCGTCGCGGCGGATTAAGCCGTAGAGCAGCACCTTGCCTTCGATCCCTTCGGCGGCGGCAGCGGCGACATACTTCGGGTCGACCTTGCGCATAGCCAGCGGTGCGGTCAGCACGTCGTCGGGCGAAGACCCGCCCAGCTCGGTGAAGTGCAGGATCCAGCTTCCCTCGGAGCTGGTGATGTTCGGCATGTCGATCGCCATGGTGTAGACGACGGAGCCGTGCAGCAGTGCCGGACCGGGCTCGCGACTCAATGGCGGCGCATCGGACCACGCGACCGGCTGCCTCGCCTGCGCCAGCAGTTCGCGGCGAAATGCGGCGCGATTCGGCTTCGCGGCGCGGTCCGGAAGCGGCGGCCGCGTGATGGCCGCGACGGCCAACTCGGGAGGCGCCCGGCCGGCCGGGCCGATGGCGAGGTTGGGAACACGAATGGCAGCGCCCGCCGAGGCGCTGAGAGCGTTGCTTCCGGGCGCGCCGCTCGGGCCGGACCCGGCGCCGGAGGCGCCCACTGGGCCGGCCGCGAACTGCGCGGAGCGGTTGCCCGGCGGCGGAGGCGCGGCCTTCGCCACGGGGTCGAGGCCGACGATCACGGTGGAGGGCGCGGCAAGCGCCACGGCGATGGCCGGCGCCCCGGCTGCGACCAGCGCGTGCGGGCCGAGAGCGGGGCCCTGGCCGCTAGGTCCTGGTAATATGAACTGCGGCCGCGGCGGCGCTGGGACTGCGATCTGCGGCTCGATCCGGGCGAGGGTTTTGTCCGGCCCCGGGGCAACAGCGACCTCGGGCGCTCCGGCGCCAATCACGCTGCGCGCCGGCCGGCGGGGCGCTCGCGGCGGCGCTTGGAATCGGGGCAGGCTCAGGCGCGGCGTCTCGATCGGAACGGGCAGCACGGGCGCTGGAGCGGCCGACGCAATCGCCGGCGCGGCCAGTTGGGGCAGCGCCCGCGGCCGGACAGGAGCGGTGGCCGGATTCGGCGGAACGAACAGCGCCTTGGGAGCCGGAGCAGGCGGCGGGGTGAAAGCCAGGATATTCGGCGAGGCGATGTCCTGGTGCAGGCGCAGCTCGGGCGGCGATTGCAACACCATCTGGCGGCGGCTCTCGGGATTCTTCGCGCTGGCCACGATGCTTTGCCGGGGCTCGAAATGCTCCGCGGGGGCTGGGGAAGAAAGCCTCGGACGGGCAGAGAAATCGGCCGGCGCCACCGGCGGCAAGTCGATGGTTCTCGTGTACCAAATGATCTTGCGGTCCCGCTCGGCGTTCCGGGGAAAGTGGGCGTTGGGATCAGCGGCCAAACGGCTGTGGCCGGCGATCATCATCGCCACAGCCACGGCATGAATTCCGAGCGAAAGCAGGAACGACCGCACGCGCGAATTTTTGTGGCTGCCAGGCAGCGCAAAAACCGGCGGCTCGGACATCGGACTTCTATTGTAGGCGCTTTTCCCCGGCGATCCAAGGGCCATGTGCAGGCCCCCGCAGGCCCCACGGCCCGTACCAACCCGCGATATCGCTGGCCGGCGAGCAGTGCGCGCCGCCTGTGCGACCGGCGGCCCCAGGGGGAATCCAAACGAGCTTAGATCGCGGCCACGCCCAGCCGCCGCAGGGCGGGCCGGGCGATGTGCAGCGCGGCAAGGCCCATGCCGTCGCGGAACTGGCCCTTCCGAATCATCAGTTCCAGTTGCCGATATGTTACTTCGTGGACGGTAAGGTGCTCGGTCTCCTCGAGCTGCTGGCGGCCGGGGCGCAGGCCGGTGGCCAGAAAAACGTGGCAGATTTCGCTCGACAGGCCGCAGTAAACGACGTAGTCGCCCAGCTTGCGGAGCCGGCCGGCCTGGCGCCCGGTCTCTTCTTCAAGCTCCTTGCGGGCAGCGCGGTCCAGCGGCAGCCGCCCGGCACCGCCTCCCGGCAGCTCGTAGTTGTAGCCACGGGTCGGGTAGCGGTACTGGCGGACCACCAGGATCTTCTTCTGGGGCGTCACGGCCACGATTGAGACCGAGCGGGCAGCTACAATGAAGCTGTAGGTGATCCGGCGGCCGGTGGTCCGCAGGCCCAGCTTGTGCTCTTCAACCCGCAGCCAGGGGGTGCAATAGGCCACACGGCGGCTCAGACGTATGACTGGGGCATTAGCCATGGACGGATTTTCACAGTCTACTATTTTTTTTTGAGATTAAACGCTATAGTATGGGTACTTTACCTTAAGTGGGGTGAAGTATGTGGGGAAGGAAAGACAACCCGACTCCGCCGGCGCCCCCGGCCAGACCGGCTGCGCCGCCGGATATCCCTGTTCTGGAGGTTACACCTGTGTCGACCACACCAATGGCGCGAGCCAGCGAGACGCCCTCGGGACCCGGCGCGGTTCGTACCGGTCCCGCCCATATCGGCAAGTCCGTCGTTGTAAAAGGCGAGATTGCCAGCAGTGAGGACTTATACGTAGACGGCGAAGTGCAGGGCGCGATCGAGCTGCGCGACCATAGCCTGACGGTGGGCCCCAACGGTAAAGTGCAGGCCAACGTGACGGCGCGCGAGATTGTCGTCCAGGGGTCGCTCAACGGCAACGTCCACGCCAGCGAGAAGATCGAGATCCGCAAGACGGGGTCGATTCTGGGCGACCTCACCACGGCGCGGATCATCATCGAAGACGGCGCCTACTTCAAGGGCAGCATTGACATTCTGAAGCCCGGACAGAAGGTGGAGCCGCCGAAGCCGTCGCTGAGCGTCGCGGCGAAGTCGGTGCAGGCGCCCTTGCAAATGGCCGCCTCGGCGGACATGCGCAAACCATGAGCGGAAACCCCGGGAACCCGCCTGCCCCTCCGCCACGTCCCACATTACGGGGTTGCGGAAACGGCTGGAGGCCGGGGAGCGAAGTGAGGTAGCTGTTTTGATCGGCGAAAAAATTCGCAGCCTGTTTCGTCCGAGCGAGGCGATGCCACTGAACGGCGCGGGCGTGTACATCCATGACTTCAAGCCCGCGCTCCGGCCCGCCCGCGCAACGCCACCGCCGGTGGAGACGGACCGCCGCAGCAACGGCCTGCGCCAGTTTTTCGAGAACCTGCCCCGGGAAAGCCGGCTGAAGATCCTGGACCTGGGCGGCGCCTCGCAGGCCAACATCAACTTCATCGCCCTGCAAGGCCACAAGCTCTACACCGAAGACCTGATGGTTGATATCCAGCGGGTGACGGCCCCGGGAAACGGGCTTGCCGGCAACGTGGCCGGCTTCATCGAGGAAAACCTGACCTTTCCCCAGGAGCAGTTCGACGGCGTGCTGGTGTGGGACACGCTCGAATTTCTGGAAGAAGACATGATGTGGGCAGCGGTTTCCCAGATGCAGTCCATCTTGAAGCCGGGCGGCACGCTGCTGACCTTCTTCCACACCCATGCCAAGGGCGAGACGGTGCACGTTTACCGCTACCAGATCCGCGACCGCCAGAGCCTGCACTTGCAGCCGCGCTTTTCACGCCCGCTGCCCCGCGCCTTCAACAACCGCAGCTTGGAGCGGCTGTTCGGCAACTTCCATTCTGTAAAATTCTTCCTGGCCAACGACAATCTGCGCGAAGTGATTGTGACGCGGTGAGCGCGCCTCGCCTATCATAAGAAGTAGGGTGCCAGGCCACTCGGATCATCTTGCATGCGCGCGCTTGTGGTAGTTCTGGCGCTGGCTCTGGGCGCGCCGGCGGGCGCCGGGGCTTCCTCTGAACCCGACTACCGCGCCAGCGGCGGCAACCATTTCTTCAACCTCGAGTACGACGAGGCCATCGCCGACTACAAGAAGCTGATCGAGCAGAACCCGGCAGATCCGGCGGCCTACAATTCCCTGGCGAGCGCCGAGCTTTACAAGGAGCTGTACCGCCTGGGGATGCTCGAATCGAGCGCCCTGCGCGGCGACAATCAATTTCTGCGCCGCGAGCGCCCGCAGCCGGATCCGCAGGCCAAGGCCCGCTTCGAGGAAGCGCTCGATCACGGCCGGCGCGCGGCCGAGTCGCTGCTCGCCCGCGATCGCTCCAACCAGCTCGCGCTCTACGCCCTGGGCGCCAGCTACGCACTGCGCGGCAACTACGAGTTCATGATTGAGAAGGCGTGGTTCTCGGCGCTGCGCAGCGGGGCGAAGGCGCGGGACTACTGCGAGCGGCTGCGCAAGCTCAACCCAAACTTCACCGACGCCTACCTGGTGCTGGGCGTGTATGAGTATGTAATAGGTAACCTGCCCGCTCCGGTGAAAGTGCTGGCGGCGATCGGCGGCATGCGCGGGAGCAAGAAGAAGGGGGAAGAGTACATCACGCGGGTGGCGCGCGAGGGCCGGTATTCCCGCAACGACGCTCGTGTGCTGCTGGTGATCCTCTACCGCCGCGAGCACCGTCCGCTCGAGGCGGCCAATCTGCTGGAGAGCCTGATCGCCGATTTCCCGCGCAATTACGTGCTCGGCCTCGAGCTGGCGTCCATGTATGCCGACGCCGGCCAGAACGACCGCGCCATCGCCGCGTTCAAGAGCTTGCTCCAGAAAGCCAAGGAAGGAGCGCCGGGCTATCAGCGGCTGCCGCGCGAGGCTGTGCTGCGCCGCGTCGAGAAGCTGGAGAAAGGGATGTAGCCGCGCAGCGGCGGCCATCCGTCCGCGAGGCATCCATGACGAAGGTTGACATTCGTTTTCGCTTGCAATCCCCGCTCAGCGAGGAGCAACTGAGACGCTTGGCCGACGTGCGCTCCGTTTACGGCGTGCTCGGTTTCCATTTGGATGAGTCGGACAGCGTGCTGGTGGTGGAGTACGACGCCACGCGCCTGCGTCCCGAGGAGGTCGCCGGCGTCCTGCACCGCGCCGGCCTCGCAGCGCTGCGGGAGTAAAGTCGGCCGCGTCTCGG
>DASQHK010000673.1:0-5299 GCA_035632135.1 Bryobacterales bacterium | reverse complement strand
ACCTCGATTTGCTGCGCCCGGTCGTCTTCCTTCTGCGGGCCTTTCCATACGATGTCGATGCCCAGCTCGCGCGCCGCCTTCACCGCTCCGGCGTGGATCGATTTCCAGTATTCGTGCGTGGTCCCCATGGGGATCACGGCGATGGTGAGCCGGTGGCTCGCCGGCCGGCCGCCGCCGCAGCCGGCAAGGGGCAGAAGGAGAAGAAGAAAGAAGAAATGCCGACAGCGCATCGCGGAGGGATTGTAACAGAATCGGCCCGGCGAGCACTGGGCCGGCGCCTATCGGGGAAGGGCAAGCGCTCGCTCGCCCGCCGGCGCCGCCCGATCGAAAACGTCCCGCAGGACACGGACCAGGTCCTCGGGGTGATACGGCTTCTGGATGAAGGCCCGCGCGCCCATGGCGGCGAGGTTCTCGCGCGGCATCGAGGCGTAGCCCGACGCCAGCACTACCGGCAGATCCGGCGCGAGGCGCTGCAGCTCGGCCAGCGTGTCCGGGCCCGATTTGCGGGGCATCGTCATATCCAGGAGGACGAGGTCGATCGCGCCGGTGCCCGGCGGACCGCTGGTCCCCTCCCGCGCCGGTCGCCGAAGGCTTCGCCGCAGGATTTCGACGGCTTCTTCTCCGTCCCGCGCTTCGATCACCTGGTGGCCGCTCGCCTCCAATACGGCACGGGCCAGGTTGCGGATCATCTCTTCGTCATCAACGAGCAGAATGGTTTCTGAGCCGGCGGCGGCCGCCGCCGCCGGGGCGGGCGCTTCCCGCTCGGCCACGGCCCGCGAGCGGGGCAGCAAGACCGAAAACGTGGATCCTTGGCCCGGCTCGCTCTCCACCGTGACCCAGCCCTCATGCTGGTGGACGATGCCATAAACCATGGAGAGACCCAGGCCGGTGCCCTTGCCCACCTGCTTGGTGGTAAAGAACGGCTCGAAGATGCGGGAGAGGGTGGCGCGGTCCATGCCGGCGCCGGTGTCGGAAACCGAAAACTCGACGAACTCCCCCGGCCGCGCCTCGGGATGCGCGCGGCAGTAAGCGTCGTCCACCATCCGGTTAGTCGTGGTAATGCTTAGCAGGCCGCCGCCCTCCATCGCGTCGCGGGCGTTTAGGTAAAGGTTCATCAGGATCTGGTGGATCTGGCTCGGGTCGGCCTCCACCAGCCACAAGTCGGGCTGCTCGCAGGTCTCGATGGTGACGCGGGGATCGACCGAGCGGCCGAGCAGCTCCGCCGTCTCGCGAACGCAGGCGTTCAAGCTGATGGGCCGCGGCCGGCTGAGGCTCTTGCGGCTGAAGCCCAGCAATTGCTGCACCAGCTCGGCCGCCCGCTCGCCTGCTTTCTCGGCGTCGCGCAGGCCTCGAAACGCGAGATGGGTTTCCCCCAGCCGCATCAGGGCGAGCGAGACATTGCCCAAGATGATGGTCAGCAGGTTGTTGAAGTCGTGGGCTATGCCGCCGGCCAGCACGCCCACCGCTTCCATCTTCTGAGATTGCCGGAGCTGCGCCTCCAGGTTCTTCCGCTCCGTGATGTCCTGCACCATGCAGGCCAGCGCTGCCACGCGGCCCGTCTCGTCGATCAGCGAAGTGTTGAACCACTCGCATTCAATCATGCCCCGGTCTTTGGTGAGGTTCTGGTGCACATTGTGACTGGATCTTTTGGATTGCTGGAGGCCTTTGGCGAGAGCTTCGAGCGCCGGCCAAGCCTCGCGCGGCGCCAGCAGTTCCAGGCCGCTGCGGCCGAACGCCTCCGAAGCGGTCCAGCCAAAGATGGAAGCGGCGCTGCCGTTCCACTCGAGTATATGGAAATCGAGATCGAACACGATGCAGCCGAGCGGCATGTTGGACACCAGAAACTCCAGCCGCTGGGCCATCTCGCGCTGCTTTTCTTCGGCCGCCCGCCGCTCGGTGATGTCGCGGATCACCGATTGATAGCCCATGGTCATGCCGCCCGGCTGCACCGGAACCGTCGAGCTTTCCAGATAAAGCACGGCGCCGTCCTTGCGCACGCCGCGAAACTCGAAGCGACCCGCGGTGGGCAACTCTTCCTTGAGCGCGGTGCGACCCCCCTTGCGCAGGCGGCGGTCTTCCGGGTGGATGAACTCGTCGAGGCGTCCGCAATGCATCTCGGCGCGCGTCACGCCGAACATCTCCAGGAACCGGTCGTTGGCAAACACGATGTGGCCGTCGAGGTCTTCCGTGATGACAGCGTCGTGGATGTTGCTGAGCAGCAGGCCCAGACGCAGGGACTCGCGCTGATAATCGAGGGCCAGGCTGCGGTGCTCCATCTTGACCAGAAACTGCCGCGCCAGCAGCAGCAGCACGTAGACGCCCAGGAGCGCCGAGAGCGTGGCGCTGCGGAAAAGCGCGCTCTGCACGGCAGACCACAGCGGGCGGCTGAACAGGTTGTCGAGAGGCGAAATCGCCGCCAGGCCCGCCAGAACCAAGAACGGGATCGCCAGTTCCCGCCAGACGGAAATGACCGGACGCCCGGCGCCCGCTTCGGGCTGCGGAGGCTCGGCCGGCGGCGCCTCCGGTTCAGAGGCCGTCCGCGAGCCCGCCGCCAAGGCGAGCATCGCCAAGCCAAGCATCTCCAGCACGCCGGCTGAAGGCAGCCGGTATGCGGCGGGGCCGGGGCGCTCGGCCAGAATGGAAGCCGCTTCGCTAAACGCCAGGCAGACGGCGGCCTGCGCCATCCAGGCGTAGCTGCGTTTCCACTCCCGCGTCGGCGCCTGCCGGCGGCGCCACAGCAGACAGACGGCGGCGCCCGTCCCGAGCAGTAAGGCCAGCAGCAGGCCGGCCGCGCACCGGTCCCACGCGCCGGCGCTCCCCCGGTACGCGACTGCAAAATAAAAATGCAGGCCCAGCAGCAGCAACGCCAGCAGCAGCGCATCGATGATCACGGCCGGCCGGACGCTCCTCGCCGGGCGCCGGTCCGGCTTCAGAAACGCGGCCAGGTAAAACGCGAGGAAGAGAAAGTAGTGAAGCGCCGAGCCAAATGCTGCGTAGGCGAATCCGGTTCCACTGGGAGGGCCGGCGAGCGGCGCGGGGAGCAGCGCGGCGGCATCGCCGGCGGCGGCCAGAAGGGCGCCGGCGGAAAGGAACAGCCAGACGAGCTTCTCCGGGCCGGAGCCGCCGCGGGACCGGGAAATGCAGAAGCAAGCCGATAATATTGCCAGTAGGCATGAGCCGGCCTCCGTCGGAATGCGGGTCTGCGGTGCGGCCAGCCGCGCCGCCAATACAGCCGCACCCCACAACAGGCCCGCCAGGACCACCGCCGCCCGCGCTCCCATTCGCCTGCGCTGCATGTACTCCTTTTATCGGCGGATTGCCGGAAATATTGAGCACAGAAGGAGTTACGGTCCGCTGTGGGAGAATATCGGTTCCATGATCAATCCCCGCGAGATGGCCAACATCGCCCGCGCCGAAGAGTCGCTGTGGTGGTTTCGCGGGATGCGGGCCATCAGCTTCGCTTTGCTCGACCCGCTCCTGGCGCCGGGCGGCGCGCGCCGCGTCCTCGAAGCGGGGTGCGGCACGGGCCACTTCGCCTCGGCCCTCCAACAGCGCTATGGAGCCGCAGTCGTGGCCGTCGATCTCGAAAACGAAGCCATTCGCTACTGCCGCGAGCGTGGCGCCCCGCACCCCACGCAAGCCAGCATCGCGGCGCTTCCGTTTCCAGACGCCGCCTTCGACCTGGTGGCGAGCATGGACGTGCTGGTGCACTTCGCGCCCGGCGAGGAGCGCGGACCTTTTGCCGAGCTGGTGCGCGTGTTGCGGCCGCAAGGGCTGCTGCTGTTGCGCGTTTCGGCGCTGCGCGTGTTTCACAGCCGGCACTCGCAATTCACCTGGGAGCGGCAGCGGTTCACCAGGCCCAGGCTGGCAGAGCTGGCGCGGGCGCACCACCTGAAGATCCTGCGTCTCACCTACGCCAATTTTCTGCTGACGCCGGTCGCGTTTCTGAAATTCCGCATCTGGGAGCCGCTGACGCGGCAGCCGCCGGCGAGCGGCGTCCAGCCCGTCCCGGCGCTGCTCGACCACCTGCTCTATCTGCCGCTCGCCGCCGAGCGATTCTGGATTTCGCGCGGCCGCGGTTTTCCGTGGGGGCAGAGCCTGTTTCTGCTGGCGAAAAAAAGCTCCTAACGGAGCCTGCGGACGCGATGGTTTTCGCTGTCGCCGACGTAAACCACGCCGTCGGCCGCAACGAAGATGCCGTGGGGCCGCGCCAGGCGGCAGCCGCGCGGGTCTCCGTCCGGGCCGTCGCCGCGCTGGCCCGTGCCCACGATGGTCTCGATCGTCCCCTTTTTCAAATCGATGCGGCGAATCGTGTGGCTCTCCGTATCAGCAATATACACGCGGCCGTCGGGCGCAATGGAGATTCCCTTGGGGCCCGAGAGCAGCGCTTCGCGGGCCGGCCCGCCGTCGCCCGCGTAGCCTTTCGCTCCCGTGCCGGCCACGTGGTGGATGGTGCGCTTGTGCATGTCGATGCGGTAGACCGCGTTGCCTTCCCGCAGCACCAGGAATATGTCGCCGTGGCGGTCGAACGCCATGGCGCGCGGGCCGTTGAGAGGCGCGCCGGCGAGCGTGGCGCCGTCCGTGGCCGGCTTGCGCTCGCCCGTGCCGGCGAAGGTATCAATAATGCCGGTGGCGAGGGTCACCCGCCGGATGCGGTGGTTGCCGATGTCGGCGATGTAGAGAAAGCGGCCGGCCGGGTCGATGGCGATGCTGTGGGGCTGGCGCAGTTGCGCGCGGTTGGCCGGGCCGCCGTCGCCCGAAAAGCCGGGCGAGCCGGTGCCCGCTAGAGTCGAGATGACGTGAGTCTTGGCGTCCACGCGGCGGACGATGTGGTTCTGCATCTCGTCGATATACATGTTGCCGCCGTGGTCGAAGCGGACCTCGTAAGGCCAGTTCATCGATGCGGCGAGCGCCGGCCCGCCGTCGCCCGCGTAGCCTTTCTGGCCGTTGCCGGCCACCGTGGAGATCGTGTCGGCCTTCAGATCGAGGCGGCGAACCACGTTGTTGTCCACTTCGCAGACGTAGAGCGCGCCGTCCGGGCCGATGGTGAGCCCGTACGGGTTGTTGAGCAGGGCGGCCTTGGCAGGGCCGCCGTCGCCGGAATAGCCGGGCTTGCCCGCTCCGGCAAGGGTTACAATCTCCGCCGCGCGGAGCGCCGGCAGGGTTGCCAGAGCCGCGATCGCGACAATCGAGCAGACAGATAAGTTGCGCATGGAATCACCGTATACCACGGGAGCCGCCGCTTGGCTACAATCGTGACGCGATGCTGCTCATCGGGCCGGCCGGAAGCGGGAAGACC
>DASQHK010000672.1:0-4244 GCA_035632135.1 Bryobacterales bacterium | reverse complement strand
CGTTATGGACCTCGCGCACGGTCGCCGGTCCGATGCTCCACAGCACGGTAAGAATTTCGAGTTCGGCGTCAGTAGGTCGGGGCAGCTCGGCTGGCATATACGAAGACTTTACTAGTAAAGCTTTCGTATGTCAAGAGGATTTTTGCGAGCCCTGCTCGGTCCGCCCCCGCCCGCCGCCAGTCACGGCCTCCCCAATTTTTTCTTTCTCCCACGCTTGCCGGGCGTTACGGCGAATGCCGCCCTCCTCCCCCAGCCGTTTTTCGCGCCCCTCGCGCTATGATGAAATTAAGAGTTTGGACCTCCCCTCATCGGAACCAAACCACTAACGCGCGGAAGACCCCGGGCTACCCCGCCGCAATGTTCCTCGATGAGCCTGGCCGTTGAGCGACCTTCGGCCCCTTCCACCGCTGAGGGTTACCTGGCGGTTGCAGGAGGCCTTCTGCTCTTCAGAAGCGTGCCGGCGTAAAGAAAAGGGCGGAGTGTGTCGCAACCCGTCCAACAGGCTCGGCCGCGCCGGTGCCGCGTGCCAATCGCGTGGCGCCGTGCAGGCGTTCACCCGCCTGTAGGCCCGGCCCGCGCCAAGATACGCCTCGTTCAGGTCCTCGCCGCTCGAGGGACGCGTTTCACGGCGTCGCGGCCACCCGGAAGCCGGCAAAGAAATCGCGAAAATCGGGGGAATAGAAACTGCGGTAATCCACCGTCAGGAAGCCTTCGTCGTTGGCCCACGACCCGCCGCGGAGCACGCGGTAGAAATGTAGCTCCTCCTGCACGGGGCGATCGTTGAACACCGGTACATACCAGTCCGAGGTCCACTGCCACACGTTGCCCGCCATGCCGTAAAGCCCGTAGGCGTTGGGCTTGCCGTAATCGGCGTTCTGCAGCGTCTTCGCGCCGTTCCATTTCCGGCCATACCAGGCCATGCTCGGGTCGAGCTGGTCGCCCCACGGGTATTTCTTGCCTTTCAGTCCGCCGCGCGCGGCCAGCTCCCACTCCTCTTCGGTCGGCAGCCGGTACCTCTTGCCGGCCGACTTGGCGAGCCACTCGCAATAGGCCACGGCGTCGTGCCAGCTCACGTTCACCACCGGCTGGCGGGCGATTTGCGCCGGGAAGTCCCGCCCGTTCCACAGCCGGTATTTGCTATGCAGGATGTTCGCGTCGGGCGGCGCGTGGCCGGTCGCGTCGAGGAAGACTTTGTATTCCTGATTGGTAACGACGTACCTGGCGATCTGGAACTCGGCGATCTTGGGCTTGTGCGCGTCCTCGTGGCTGACGGTGACCCCGATGGGGCAGTCGCCCCCGGGCACCTTCACCATCTCCGGCTCTTCGACGCCGGTGGCGGCGAGCAGCAGGCCGGCGCAGCCCAGAAACAGCGCCGCGCTACGCCAACGCTTCCGCAACCGGCTTTCCCCCGTTTACAACCGCGATGGGCCGTCCCTCGGGTGTGTGGTTCACCGCGTGAATGTCCACGCCGAGCGCGGTGAATACGGTGGCCGAAAGATCCTCCACGGTGATCGGCCGGCTCACCACTTCGGCGGCGTGCTTGTCGGTCGCGCCGATCACCTGCCCGCCCTTCACGCCGCCGCCGGCCAGCACCGCGCTGAAGGCTTTGGGCCAATGATCGCGTCCGGCGTTTTTGTTCACCTGCGGCGTGCGGCCGAACTCGGCCACTTGCACGACGAGCGTCGAGTCGAGCAGGCCGCGCCCGGCCAGATCGGCGATCAGCGCTCCGTAGCCCTGGTCCATCGGAGGCAGCAGCTTCTCTTTCATCAGCTTGAAGTTGTTGGAGTGCGTGTCCCAGCCGCCCATCCAGATGCTGACGGCTTTCACGCCGTGCTCCACCAGCCGCCGCGCCAGCAGCAGCCCCTGGCCGATGGGCGTGCGGCCGTAAGCATCGCGCAGCTTCTCCGGCTCCTTGTCGATGTCGAAGGCGTCGTGGACCTCCTTCGAGTAGATCATGTTATAGGCCTGATCGACGGCCGGGTCGAAGCTGTTGAGCTTGGCTTCGCTGTCCACCGCGCGCCAGGCGTCGTTGAACTCCTTGAGAATTTCCCGCCGCCGGCCGATGCGGTCGAGGGTGATGCCTTCCGGCGGGACGAGATCGCGGACCTGGAAATTCTTGGCCGAAGGATCGCCCGCCATGAACGGATCGTATTTCGCGCCGAGGAAGCCGCCGCCATAGCCGCGCTCGATGGGCTTGAGAATGCCGACGAACGGCGGCACCGCGCCCTGGAAGTTTTTCATCTTGGTGTAGACGGCCCCATAAGACGCAAAGTCCATGTTGGGCACCGGCAGCACGCCCGTCTGCAGGTAGCGGCTGGAGCGCTCGTGGCTTCCCAGATCCACCGACGTCACCGACCGCAAGATGCAAATCTTGTCGGTGACTTTGGCGGTCGCAGGCAGCAGCTCGCAAATCTGGATGCCCGCGACGTTGGTCGGGATCGGCTTGAACTCGCCGCGGATGTCGGCCGGGGCGTCAGGCTTCAGGTCGTAGGTGTCGAGCTGGCCCGGCCCGCCGCCCAGCCACAGAAAAATGATCGACTTGTCCTTCGACTTGGTCTCGGTGGCCAGAAGCTGCGACAGCGTCAGCCCGCCCAGGCCCAGCATCCCGACGCGCAGGAAATCGCGGCGGACCATTCCATCACAATCCTCATGATACATAATGCCCCCTCAATGATTGAAGACAAACTCCTTCGAGCTGACGAGCGCCCACAGCACGTCCTCAAAAGCCTCGCGCTTCGACGGCGCCTGGGCGATGCGCGTCAGCAGGCGGTCTTTTTCCGCCGGCGCCGGTTTGCGCGCGAGCGTGGCCAGAAACATTTCATCGAGCACCGCGCCGTCGGGCTTGCCCGACGCGAGCCAGCGCGTGAGGCGATTGTCGGGATTCGCCAGTTTCGCCTGCAGCTCCGGGCCATTCACCAGGTGCAGGCCCTGCTTGATGGTCACGTTCTCGTCGCGGTCGCAAATCACCAGCCGGTTGTTGCGATCGAACACATCGAGAAAGTAAGAGTTGTAGCGGTTGTCGGGCAACTGCACGGCGCGCTTCGCCTCCGGCCATTTGTCGAAAGCGTCGGGCACGCCGGTGACCTGCGCGACGGCATCCATGTAAACCTCGGCCATCATGCGCTTGGGATACGAGCGCGAGTAGTACTTGGAATCGAGCCGGTTGGCCGCGTTGGCGCGGCTGGAGTGCTGGTAGGTGCGCGAGTTGGCGATCAGCCGGATCAAATATTTCTGATCGAAGTTGTGATCGGCCAGATCTCTGGCCAGGCCGTCGAGCAGGGCCGGATGCGTGGGCGGGTTGGTCTCGCGCATGTCGTCCACCGGCTGGACGAGGCCGCGGCCCATCATGTCGCGCCAGATCAGGTTGGCCATGGCGCGCGCGAAAAACGGATTGTCTTTCGCCGTGAGCCAGCGCGCGAACGGGATGCGCCGGTCGGCGCCCGGCTCCGGGTCAATCGGCCCGCTGCCCAAATAGCGCGGGATTACGGCCTGGTGCGACACCGGGTGAATCACGGCGCGCTCGGCGTCGATGCGCAGGTCAAACTCCTGCGGGTCCTTGGTGGAGAACTCCGTCACCTGCGAGAATACGGCCGCCAGCGAGTAAAAATCGTCCTGCGTCCATTTCTCGAAAGGGTGGTTGTGGCACTGCGCACAGCCGATGCGGACGCCCATCAGCGCCTGGCCGGTCTGAATGGCGATCTCCGTGGGCGTGGAGATCTTGTCGTAGTTGCCCCAATAGTTTGATGGGCCGTTGGTGAAGTTGGGGCCGCGGGCGGTCAGCAGCTCGAAGGCGAACTTGTCGAGCGGGCGGTTGGCCGCGAACTCTTCCCGCATCCAGCGGTAGTAGGAGCGCACGCCGCCCACGCGATGAAAGCGCGTGTCGCTGCGCAGGCGGTCGGCCCAGATGAGCGTTTCGAGGTCGGCGTATTCGGGCCGCTCCAGCACCTGGTCGATCAGGATGGCGCGCTTGTCGGCAGCGGTCGAGGCGACGAACTGCTTCACGTCCGCCGCCGTGGGCAAAATGCCCAGCACGTCGAGATAAATCCGCCGGATGAACTCTTCGTCGCCGGCCACCGGCGATGGCACGATGCGCAGGTCAAACTCCTGCGGGTCCTTGGCGGGGAATTCCGTCACCTGCGAGAATACCGCCGCCAGCGAGTAAAAATCGTCCTGCGTCCATTTCTCGAAAGGGTGGTTGTGGCACTGCGCACAGCCGATGCGGACGCCCATCAGCGCCTGGCCGG
>DASQHK010000671.1:0-3390 GCA_035632135.1 Bryobacterales bacterium | reverse complement strand
TGCTGCCGAGGCTATATTGGCGGTTTCAAGGTCCCCTGCGCTGATTGCCGAGCGTCCGCAGCATTCGGGGCCTGTTGATCCCCTCGCGGAGAACTCAATTCTCCGATGTCGAAAAAGGCCGGTTTAGACACAGGCTGCTAGATTTGGCCGGAGAAATGTTCCCGGCCGCTGTGAGCAATCTTGAACAGACCGCTCCATGTGAGGCCTCGTAGACTCGAGCTGTTGACACGGCACAAAACACTGTAAGGAGGCGGTAATGCGCTTGGCGGCTCGGCGTGTGTTGGTGGTATCCCCATGTCAGGGGGACGGGACCTTCGTTGCCGGCGCCCTGAAGCATCTCGCGGGCGAGGTGGTCCAGGTCGATGGGCCGGCAGCAGTTCTCGAGCTGGCGGGTAACTGCTGTTTCCTTCTGATTCTGCTGGACCTGGACTGCGACCCGCAGTGGCCGGGTACCGTGCAAGCCCTGCAGACGGTGGCGCCGGGCACGGCGGTAGTGGTTTACTCGCGGTTGCCCGATGAGCGCCGCTGGATCGAAGCGCTGGATGTCGGCGCCACCGACTACATGGCCAAGCCGTTCCGCGCGGCGGATCTTCATTGGGTCTGGCGGAGCACAGTGGACCGCGCGGCGGGCACCCTAGGTGGTGGTTCCGCTCGCCCGCCTCAATCCGCACGCTCGAGTGATTCTGCTCCAGCAGTAGGGGACGACTCCCGTGCGGGGTGAGGGCGCACGGCGGCTTCTGGCTTCTGTGCCTGGCTCGAGTCCGGCGTTGCGGTCCCGTCGCCGGGCAGGTTCCGCAGCCTTGCTGGGAGACATTCGTTCCCCAGCAGCACCAGGCTCTTGGAAGTGGAGCGGGAGCACATCATCCGTGTTTTCCGGGAGACTCGGTGGGGTGGTCAGCACCACGGCTACCCGTCTCGGGCTGCCACGGACAACCTAAACGCCATGATGCGGAACCTGGGGATCTCCCGCAAAGACTTGTGACCACATTTGGTCACATGGCCATATATGGTTGCTTGCCAAAGCCCCACGAGGCCGGTGCGCCTCCTCAGGGCCAGCGATTCTTTAGCCGCTTTACGTGATGCCAGCGCTTTCGCTGCCGGTCTGGTATTTTTGGCAGCCCGGGTGCTTCAGCCCGAAGGCGTAGCAGAAGACGCGGACACGCGGATCGCTCTATGGAATTTCTTCGGAGGGCCGGGAGCGGAAAGAGACACGCTTTCCTGTTGGCGGCCGCCCTGATCTGTTCAGCCGGGAACGGCGCTGCTCCCCATCCAGGTCGCGAGGAGAATGTCATCCAAGGCGTGGACCAAGCGGAATTGGACCGCGAGACAAACTTGGCCGGCTATTCTGTTACAGAGCACTACACACTTCGAAACGGCCGTTTCCAAGCGACCGCCGAGATGACCGTCGCTGCAATTTATAGCAAAGGCGCCGGAAAATCGTACCAGGTACTTTCGCGAAGCGGGTCGTCGGCTCTCCAAACCGGCGTGTTGGACAAACTCCTGCTGGAGGAAGCGGAGATGAGCCGCGGCAACACCCGGCAGCACGCTCTGGCAACTTCGGCGAACTACAAGATGAGGATTCTTGGCGAGGAATCGTTAGCCGGGCGACAATGCGAGGTCCTGGAAATCATCCCGCGGACCAAGAGCACCCATCTTCTGAAGGGCCGTGCCTGGGTCGACGCAGAGGATCACTCGCTCGTGCGTATCGAGGGTAAACCGAGCGCGGGCCCTTCGTTCTGGAGCGGACGTCCGATGATCGTTCGCGAGTATGAGAGGATCGATGGATTTTCATTGGCCACGAAAAGCCATGCCTTGTCCGACAGCTTTCTACTCGGCAGGACAGAGTTGACGATTGAGTACAGTGACTACAAAGTTACAGGCACGGCGAAGTGAATGGGGCGGGGCCGATGCAGTGGGCCTTGCCTGCGTTCCTGGGTGAAGCTTGGAGTTGCAAGCCAGGACGGGCGAAGTCCGGGCCGGCAGCCCGTGGCAGAAGTGAAAGGCGGCAAATTCGCTGCTTTCCCGGCTCAGCAGAATCAATGACTTGCCGAACCGCGGCCGTAAGGGGCCGCCACGTGCCAAGAGGAAGAGCACAGGAGATGAAGCGTGGCAAGATCGCAAAGCGCCGAAACAGCCCGGAGCGAAGTCAAGACCGCCTTGCACGGCGCGGCCGGGAACTTCAAATTAAGTAAGGCCGCTGAACTCATTGGGCCGCTGTCTGGCGTTCGCGGCACTGTTGCAACTCCGCTCTCATGGGGTGACCGGAAGATGTCTCCCCTGCTTGCCATCGCGCGTCTGGCGTTTGCGGTTCTGGTTTCGTCCTCCATTTTGTGCGGCTATTCGGTTCTCACCCACGAAGCGATCATCGACTCTGCGTGGGATACGTCCATCCACAAGGCACTATTGGCGAGATTCCCGGACGCGACGCCTGCGGAACTGGAGCAGGCGCAGGCGTACGCTTACGGAGGCTGCCTCCTGCAGGACATGGGGTACTATCCCTTCAGTAGCCGCTTTTTCAGCGACCTCACGCACTACGTCCGAAGCGGAGATTTCGTCGTGGCGCTGCTCCGCGAATCGCAGGACCTTAACGGATACGCGTTCGCGCTCGGCGCGCTGGCCCACTATGCCGCTGATAGCAGCGGCCACCGCATCGCCACGAACCGCGCGGTGCCGATGATGTATCCCAAGCTGCGCCGGAAATTCGGGAACGAGGTGACCTTTTGGGATGATCCGGTTTCGCACGTCCAAACAGAATTCGGTTTCGACGTGCTACAGGTCGCGTCGGGCCGCTACGCGCCGGACCGGTATCGGGGCTTCATCGGCTTTCAGGTGTCGAGGCCGACCCTGGAGCGCGCCTTCCTGGACACCTATGGCCTCGAAACGAAAGATGTTTTCGGGAACCTGACGCTCGCGCTCGGCTCTTACCGGTACAGCGTAGGCTCGATCATTCCGGGGATGACCAGGGTGGCGTGGCGCCTCAAGAACGCCGAGCTCAAGAAGGAGATTCCCGGCATCACGCGTAAAAAGTTCGTCTACAACCTCTCCCGCGCCAGCTACGAGAAGGAATGGGGAACCGAGTACCACAAGGCGGGCTTTCGCACGAGATTCGTGACGAGGCTGTTGCGGATTATCCCAAAGTCCGGTCCCTTCAAGTCTCTCAAGATCAGCACGCCGACTCCGCAGGTGGAGCTGTTGTTCATGGCCAGCTTCAACGCAACCGTCGACCGCTACCGGGCGTTGCTCGCAAACGTGAGCCCCAGCGGACTGCGGCTGCCGAACGAGAATTTCGACGTCGGTTTACCGACCCGCGCCGGCAAGTACAAAGGAGCCGACGAGGCTTACGCGAAGCTGGTTGGGAAGCTGGCGGACCGACAGTTCGCAGGGATATCA
>DASQHK010000670.1:0-13017 GCA_035632135.1 Bryobacterales bacterium | reverse complement strand
TCCAAGCTCGAGAAGGCGAAGCAGCTCGGCGTCGAGGTCCTCGACGAGGCCGGGCTGCTCCGCCTGCTGAGCCATTGACGAGGGCCGCTCACACTCCCACGAACAGGTTGCAGGTATCGATGCCGCGGCCGCGCAGGGCGGCGTGCAGCTTCTCCAGGGCCGCCTTATGTATTTGAGATACCCTGCTTTCATTGACGCCCAGCTCCGCGCCGATCTGCTTCATGGTGCTGCCGTGGGCGTAGTAGAGGGCGACCACGCGCTGGTAGCGCGCCGGCAGGCCGCGAATGGCCTCCGCCAGCACCCGCCGGAGCTGCTCGCGCGCGCAGGCGTGGTCCGGCGGCTCCTCTTCGCTGGCCGGCGTGTCGGCCGGGGAGAAGCGCTCCAGCGATTCGTTGAAGGGCGTTCCCAGGTGGCTCTGGCCCGCGCCCAGGCCGGCCGTATGCAGCTCGAAAACCAGCTTGCGCCACCGCGCCAGCGGCACACCCATCTCACGCGCCAGCTCGCTCTCGGTGGGCGTGCGGCCCAGCTTCGAACTCAGCTTCTGCGTCATCGCCTCGATCGATTTGAAACGCTTGCGCAGGTCGCGCGAGGCCCAATCCAGTTGCCGCAGGCTGTCCAGAATCGCTCCCCGGATGCGGTGCTTGGCGTAGAGGTGAAACACTACCCGCTTGCTCGGATCGTACTTTTGAACGGCGTCAAACAGTCCCAGCACACCGGCGTGCACCAGGTCATCCAGCTCCACCTGCACCGGCAGATTCTCTCGCACCCGGCTGGCGATCGCCCTCACCAGCGGCAGGTGGCTCATTACGATGGCATCGCGTTGCTCCCGGCCGAGCGGTCCGCACTTTGCCGTTTTCACTGGGGCTGTCGGAGCTTCTCCCGCCGGAAATCCCCCGGCCGAGAAACCCGCCGCCGGAACCGCGCCGGCAGAAGCCGTTTTCGATTTGATCGCTGGGGCTGCGCACGACATGGCTGGCTCACCTTCCTCCCGTCTAAATCTCTTCGCGCCACCTGCCGATTCACCTCCCAGCAGGCGTTCGCGATGCATAGCCGAAACTTTTTCCGGCGTAGCCCCCTGTTTGCAACGGGCTCACCATCTACCTCTCGATGCCAACCACGTTTGTTTTCAACGCCCCTCCCCACCACCCTGCCATCCCAATCGTCAGGAGTTTGACAACAGGTGCCAGAATTCCTATGCCTTTCGATGTCCCCGGTCTAGCGATCTGGGGCTAAATCTTTTGCGCCATCGTCGATCCCCGCCGTTCCTCCTGCGATGAGTCTCAAATCGGGAAACGCCGTTTCATTTTGATCTTTGCCGCCAAGCCCCCGCCCCGTGCGCTCTCGCCCTCGTCACAGCCGCTGCCCGCCGCGCCCGCTTTCCGTTTTGGGAATCAAGTCTGTGCCGCCTCCAGCCCCACATTTCTCCAACTAGCTGATTTGCTTGCGCTCCCGCTACGTCAGTTTTTTGGCGAGCCGAATGCTATCGCCAACACTGCCGTTCAAGCCCGTACGGCTCGGCCTTACGATATGTCCACTACGACTCTCAATCGCACCGGCGGCCAGCATTGCCTCCTGCTGGTAGGTCCTGATAGTTCCCATCAGGATTATCTGCACTCCCTGCTCGAGGCCAAGGGTTTTCGTATCGTCCGCGCCCAGACTTTAAGCGAAGCCTGTCAAAAACTGGTCATCGTGGAGCCTGACGTTCTACTGGCCGACTTGCCCGGCGCAGAATTGCTGGATCCCCTGCACAGCCCTCTGCCGCTGCTCGAGCGCGCCCAGCGCCAGAGCGTCGCCACGCCGGCGATTTTCCTCACCAGCCAGTTGGACGATTGGGGCCCGGCGGTGGAAACCCTGAAGCGCGCCGGAGCGTCGTTCCTGGCCAAGCCGGTGCTGGCCGACGAGCTTTGGGACCTGATCGCCCAGGCGCTTCGCGGCCGTCAGGTCGCGCAAGAAATGGCCCGGGAGGCGGCGGGGGCCCTGCCGGGCGCCCGGCCCGCGTCTTTCTCCCCGGCCGCCGCCCCAACCAGGGAGCTTTCCCCGCAGGATGTGGTCTTGGGCCGCAGCGCCGCCATCCAGCGCGTGCTCGAGCAGGTGCGCCTGGTCGCCCCCAAAAACACTACCGTGCTCATCACCGGCGAAACCGGCACCGGCAAAGAGCGCATCTCGCGCGCCATCCATCGGTTCTCCGACCGCCGCAAGCTCCCCATGATCTCCGTCAACTGCGGCGGCATTCCCGCCACGCTGCTCGAAGACGAGTTCTTCGGCCACGTCAAAGGCGCCTTCACCGACGCCCACCAGGCCCGCATGGGCCGCTTCGAGCAGGCGCACCGCAGCACAATCTTTCTGGACGAGATCGGCGACCTGCCGCTCGAGCTGCAGCCCAAACTGCTGCGCGTGCTCCAGGAGCGGGAGATTCACCGCGTGGGGGGCGTCGAGTCGGTGCAGCTCGACGTCCGCGTCATCGCCGCCACCAACGTCGACTTGTGGAGCCGCGTCAACGAGGGCAGCTTTCGCGAGGACTTGTTCTATCGCATCAACGTGTTTCCCATCCACCTGCCGCCGCTGCGCGAGCGCCGCGAAGATATCCCGCTGTTTGTCTCCCACTTCCTCGAAAAATTCTGCCGCCGCGACCACCTCGCCCCCAAGCGGCTGCGCCCCCCGGCCGAGGCCGAGCTGATGGGCCGGCCGTGGCTGGGCAACATCCGCGAACTCGAAAACGCCGTCGAGATCGCCGTGATTCGCAGCCAGGATCGCGAGGAGGTCGATGCCTCCGACTTCCCGGCCGCCCGCGGCCCTTTCCGCTCTCCCGCCTTCGCCGCCGCTGCTGTGGCCTCCGACTTCAAAGGCATGGTCACCCAGTTTGAAAAAGACCTGATCCTGCGCGTGCTCGAGCGTACCAACGGCAACAAGAGCCAGGCCGCCAGCATCCTTCGCCTCAAACGCACCACCCTGCTCGAAAAACTCAAGAAATTCGAAAGCGAAACCGAAGCCGAAGCGGCCCTCTAGCCACAGAGACACAGAGCCGCAGAGATGGCGAAAGAAGTTTTTTTTCTGTGCCTCTGTGTCTCTGTGGCTAAAATAGAGCGATGCCCGTTTTCGCTCTCGCTTTTATCACTGACGAATTTACGCAGGACTTCGAGCGCGCCGTCTCCACCGCCGCCGAACTCGGTTATCAGGCCGTCGAGGTCCGCACCGCCTGGGACAAGAACATCGTCGATCTCGCGCCCGCCCAGATCCGCCGCATGCGGCAGATCGCCGACCGCGCCGGCCTCCGCATCCTCTCCGTCTCCTCGCCGGTGTTCAAGTGCACCCACCCCGAAGGCGGGACGATCGATCACCGCTTCGAGCAGGACGCCTTTCACGCCGCGCACCAGTTCGCCGATCAGCCCCGCATCCTCGCGCGCTCCCTCGAAGTGGCCCTGGATCTCGGCGCTTCCATCGTCCGCGTCTTCAGCTTCTGGCGGACCATGGAGCCGCCGCGGCTGTTTGGCCGCATCGTCGAGTCACTGGCCGGCGCCATCGACCAGGCCGCGCCCCACGGACTCTTCATCGGCCTCGAGAACGAGCATGCCTGCAACATCTCGACCGCCGCCGAAGCCGCTCCCGTGCTCCGCACTCTCACCGCTCCAAATTTCGGCCTCGTCTGGGACCCCGGCAATTCCTACATGGCGGGCGAGATCCCCTACCCGGCCGGCTATTCCCTCCTGCCGGTCTCGCGCATCCTCCACGTCCACGCCAAGGACGGCGTCCTCAACCCCGCCCGCGACCGCGTGCTATGGGGACTCTTCGGCGACGGCGAGATTCCTTGGAAAGCGCAGCTCGCCGCCCTGGCCAGGGACGGCTATCGCGGAGCGGTCAGTCTCGAAACCCACTGGGGCGGGCCCGATGGCCGCAAAGAGGAAGGCAGCCGCCTCTGCGCTGCGCGGCTGAAGGAAATGGTTCTGGAGTTGGGCGAGCCCGTGGCGGCCTCCTGACCGGCCCCTACTTCTTCTTCTCCCGGTTCCACAGCTCCCGCGACACCACCCGCCCGCAAAACGGGCAGTAGTTGATGCCCACGTAGCTCAGCCGCCCTTCGCCAAAGGCCAGGAAATACTCCGTGTCGATGTCGTTCACGATCCGCCCGTTCTCGAGCAGATGTTTCGGCGAGACGCGCGCCATCTCGCGCTCCACCAGCTCGGCAAACTCCACGCAGCAATTCACGTGCTGATTCTAACATTCCTAAGCAAGCATCCCCCAGCGCCGACCCTTCCCGGCCTGCACCGTCCCGCCCAGCCGCCCGCCCCGCCGGCTGCCGTTCCTTCCTCAATTCTTCCATTCTCAATCCCTCCATTCCTCAGCCCCCGCCCCGGCGCCCGCGAGGTTCCGTCTTCCCGTCTTCCCGACTTCCCGTCTTCCCTCCTCCCCTCCTTCCCTTCCCAATTCCTCCCTTCCCCCCCCCATGCTATTCTTTCCGTGTGGGCCGGCAATCCTACCGCTTTGGAAACGGCTGCGCCACTGACTGCATCCCACACTAAGCATGTGGCCTGTTGCCTGAAGTTCGTGGGAAATCGCCCACGGGCCACCGGCGGCGAGCGACAGGCAAGCTCATGTTTGAGTTTCTCTTCAAATACCCGCCCACCGTTTTTCGCAAGGGCGAGTTTCTGTTCCTCAGCGGCTGGCCGCTCTGGCTCCTGGTCCTGCTGATCCTCGCTGCCGCCGCTGGCCTTGCCTGGCACGTCCGCCGCCGCGGCGAGCGCTTCTCCGCCGCCCGCCAGGCCGCCATCTGGGCCTTCCAATCCGCCCTGGTCGCTCTCCTGCTCGTCCTGCTCTGGCACCCCGTCGTCCGCGTCTCCACCCTCCGCCCGCAGCAGAACGTCGTCGCCGTCCTGGTCGACACTTCCCGCAGCATGGACATGAAAGAGAGCCTGGAGTCGCGCCTCGATAAAGTGCAGGCCGTGCTCGCCAATGGCCTCCTGCGCAATCTCCAGGGCCGTTTCCAGGTCCGCCTGTACAGCTTCTCCTCCAGCCTCGACCGCGCGGACGCCGTCAATCAGCTTTCCGCCACCGGCAAGTCCACGCACCTCGGCGAATCCCTCGCCGGCGTTTTGCGCGAAACCAGCACCCTCCCCGTCGGCGCCGTGGTTGTCTTCTCCGATGGCGCTGACACCGCCGGCGGCGTCGACCGCGCCCTCATGGCCGAGATCCGCCAGAAAAAGATCCCCATCCACACCGTCGGCATCGGCCGCACCGAGATTCCCCGCGACGTCGAGCTGGTCGATGTCTCTTTGCCCGCCCGCGCCCTGCCCGGCTCGCGCGTCAGCGCCCGCGTCAGCCTCCGCCAGCACGGTCTCAACGGCCAGAAAGCCCGCCTCACCGTCCGCGAAGGCGCCCAAATCCTCAGCGCCCGCGAAATCACCCTCAACAACGGCCAGGGCGTGCAAAGCGAAGAAATCCTGTTCCGCTCCGGCGATCCCGGCGCGCGCCAGCTCACCGTCGGCGTCGATCCCCTCCCCGGAGAAGAAATCACCGGCAACAACATCCTCACCCGCATCCTCCAGGTCACGCCCGGCCAGCGCCGCATCTTATATGTCGAGGGCGAGCCGCGGTGGGAGTTCAAGTATATTCGCCGCGCCGCGCTCGAAGATCCAACCATCAAGCTGGTGACGTTGCTGCGCACCTCCGCCAATAAGTTCTACCGCCAGGGCGTCGACAACGACAAAGATCTCGCCGACGGTTTCCCCACCTCCGCCCTCGAGCTGTTCAAATACCAGGCCCTCATCATCGGCACCGTCGAGGCCAACTTCTTCACGCCCACGCAGCAGGATATGATCCGCGAGTTCGTCAATCGCCGCGGCGGCTCCGTCTTGTTTCTGGGTGGCCGCCGCTCTTTCAGCGACGGCGGCTGGGCCACCTCGCCCCTGGCCGAAATCCTCCCCGTCCGCCTCTCCCCCGGCGGCAACACGTTTCACCGCATGCCGGTGCGCGTCGAGCTGACCGCCCAGGGCCGCGAGTCCCTCATCTGCCGCCTCGACGAAGATCCCGACAAGAACGCCGAGAAGTGGTCCAAGCTGCCCGAACTCGCCGACTACCAGACCACCGGCGACCTCAAGCCCGGCGCCGTCGCCCTGGTCAGCGCGCTGCTCCCCGGCTCCCACACCATCCCCATGGTGGCGATTGAAAACTACGGCCGCGGCCGCACTCTCATCTCCGCCACCGGCGGCACCTGGCGCTGGCGCATGCGCCAGGTGCATACCGATACGACCCACGTCACCTACTGGCAGCAGCTTCTGCGCTTCATGGTCTCTTCCACGCCCGGGCCCGTCACCGTGACCACCGAGCGCACCATCTACTCCGACGAGGACCGCGTCCACTTCCGCGCCGAGGTCCGCACCCCCACCTACGAGCCGGCCAACAACGCTACCGTAGTCGCCAGCATCACCGGCGAGGGCGGCGCTCCAACCACCCTCGACATGCACCCCTCCCCGGACCAGGACGGCGTCTACGAAGCCGATTTCGCCGCTGAAAAAACCGGCTCCTACCACATCGAGGTCAACGCCCATCGCCAGCAGGAAATGCTCGGCACGGATACGGCTCTGTTCCACCGCGAGGACGGCGTCGCCGAGAGCTTCCACCCCGAGCAGAACCGCGAGTTGCTCCAGAAAATCGCCGAGCAGACCGGCGGCCGCTACTGGACCCTGGACGACGTCGCCAAGCTCCCCAGCGAAATCAGCTTCTCCGAGGCCGGCCTCACCACGCGCGAGACCAAAGACCTCTGGGACCTCCCCGCCGTCTTCCTGCTTCTCCTGGCGCTCAAGGCCGCCGAATGGCTCCTGCGCCGCAAATGGGGAGCGGTATGAAACGGCGCGCCCGCACCCGAGCGCCCGGCGGCATCCAGCCGCCGGCCCTGCGCGCCCGCCTGCGCCTTCGCCAGCCTTGCACGACACAACCTGCGCTGCGCCGGCTCGGCGCGGCAAGCCGCCTGAGCGTTCTGGCCGGCCTCCTCCTCGCCTTCGTCTCGGCCGCCTTCGCGCAAACTTCTAATACCTATTTTCTCATCGTCGGCGGCCTGGGCGGCGAGCCCGATTACGAGCAGCGCTTCGCGAGCTACGCCGGCGACCTCCAGAAGATCTGCGCCACCATGGCCGGCGACCCGAGCCGCGTCGTGACGCTCTCCGGCAAAGCCGCCACCCGCGACGCCATCCAGACCGCGTTCGACAAGCTCGCCGCCCGGGCATCCAAAACCGATGCGTTGGCCGTCTTCCTGGTCGGCCACGGCTCCTTCGATGGCTCGACTTATAAGTTCAACATTCCCGGCCCCGACCTCACCGGCAACGACCTCAAGCGCCTCATGGACAAAGTTCCCGCCTCGCGCCAGCTCCTGGTCGCCGCCACCAGCGCCAGCGGCGCCATCGCCGAGCCGCTCGTCCGCGACGGCCGCGTAGTCATTACCGCGACCAAGAACGGCATGGAGCGCAACGCCGTCGTCTTCGCCCGCTACTGGGTCGAAGCGCTGCGCGATCCCGCCGCCGACACCGACAAGAACGAAACCATCTCCGCGCAGGAAGCCTTCCGCTACGCCGAGGAAAAAACCAAGCGCTTCTACGCCGACAACAAGCGCCTCGCCACTGAGCACCCGCGCCTGGAAGGCAAGCTCGCCAACAGCTTTGTTCTCGCCCGCCTCGGCGCCGCGGCCGCCGCTGCCCAGGATCCCGCCCGCCGCCAGCTCCTCGCCCAGCGCGAGCAGATCGAGCAGCAAATCGACGCCCTCAAGTACCGCAAATCGGCCGTCCCCGACGCCGAGTATAAAAAGGAACTCGAGCGCCTGCTCCTCCAGCTCGCCAAGGTGCAGGACGCCATCGAGGCCGCGGGCGGAAAATAGAGTCATGCGGCGCGCGCTTCTCATCGCTCTACTGCTGGCTGCTCCCTCGGCCCTGCTGGCCGCCGATCCTCTCGCCCCCTGCCTCGACCACTGGGAGCACGGCCGCCGCGCCGAAGCGCGGCAATGCTACAGGGCGGCGTTGCGCGCCTCCGGCGACCCGCTGGTCGAGGCCGAAGCCGCGTGGAAGCTCGGCGACAAGCAGCAGGCCAACAATTCCTTCAAAGCCGCGCTCAAAGCCCGCCCCAAGGACCCGCACACTCGCGTCCGCTGGGGCCGCCTCTTCCTCGATACCTACAACAAAGCCGAAGCCGCCAAGCTCTTTCAAGAAGCCCTCCAGCTCGACCCGAAGTCCGCTGAAGCCCGCCTCGGCCTCGCCCTGGTCGCCGCCGAGGGCTTCGAGCGCGGCGCCATCGAAGAGGCCAACCAAGCCCTCCAGCTCGATCCCGATCTCACCGAAGCCCACACCCTGCTCGCCTTCATCGCCCTTGAAGACGAAGACACCAGGAAGGCCACCGAGCACCTCGACCACGCGCTTTCAACCAAAGGCTGTCCCCTCGAAGCCTACGCCCTCCACGCCGCCATGGACTACCTGGCCGGCAAGCCCGACAGCGAATGGGTCAAGAAAGCCCTCGCCTACAATCCGGTTTACGGCGACATCTACGCCATCCCCGCGCACTTCTTCGTCATCACCCGCCGCTACAAAGAGGCCGTTGATCTCTATAAGCAAGCCGTCGCCCTCGACCCCGATCTGTGGGATGCCCACGCCCAGCTAGGCGCGAATCTGTGGCGCCTCGGCAACGAAGCCGAAGCGCGCCAGCACTTCGAGACCGCTTTCAAGGGTGATCCCTTCAGCCCCGTGACCGTCAACTCGCTGCGCCTCATGGATAGTATGAAACGCTTCCAGACCTTCACTACTCCCCGGATTGTTCTCAAGCTCCAGCAGAAAGAATCCGACCTCCTGCGCCCGTATTTCGAGGAGCTGCTCCTCAAAGCCATCGGCACCTACCAGGACAAGTACCACTTCACCCCCAAGCAGCCGGTGCAGCTCGAGGTCTATCCCGACCACGAAGACTTCGCCGTGCGCACCATGGGCCTGCCCGGCCTGGGCGCGCTTGGCGTGACGTTCGGCTATGTCGTAGCCATGGATAGCCCCTCCGCCCGCTCCCCCGGCAGCTTCCACTGGGGCAGCACGCTCTGGCACGAGCTTTGCCACGTCTTCGTCCTCGAAGAAACCAACCACATGGCCCCGCGCTGGATCAGCGAGGGCTTGTCCGTCTACGAGGAATCCATGATGGGCGAGGGCTGGGGCGATCCCATGACCCTCGATGTCATTCGCGCCATCAAGGACAAGAAGCTTCTCCCCATCGCCGACCTCGATCGCGGCTTCATGCGCCCCACCTATCCCTCGCAGGTCCCCGTCTCTTACTTCCAGGCCGGCGCCGTTTGTAAAATGATCGCCGAAAAATGGGGCTTCCCCAAGCTCCTCGCCATGCTCCAGGATTACGCCAAGGGCGCTACCACCGAGCAGGCCATCCAGAAGGAACTGGGCGTCTCGCCTGCCGAGTTCGACAAGCAGTTCGCGGCCTTCCTGCGCCCCTCCACCGAAAAGGTGGTAGCCTCCATCGACGAGTGGCGCAAACTGATGGAGCAGGTCATTCACCTCGCCCGGGAAAAGAAGCTCGACGAAGCCATCGAGCCGGCGCGCCGTGCCCGCGACTTGTATCCTGGTTATGTGGAAGCCGGCAACGCTTACGAGATCCTGTCTGAGGCCCTCCTGGCCAAAGGCGACAAGGCCGCCGCCGCCGCCGAACTCGAGAAGTATCGCCTCGCCGGCGGACACAGCCCGCGCCTGCTCAAGCAGCTCGCCTCGCTCGACCAGGATCTCGGTAACCGGGCCGCCGCCGAGCACGTCCTCGAACAGTTGCTCTGGATCTGGCCCGGCGACGAAGACCTGCACGCCCGCCTCGGCCAGTTCTACCTCGACGACAAGCAGCCCCGCCTCGCCGTCCGCGAGTTTGAGGCTCTGCTCGCCATGAAGCCCCTCGACCAGGCCGCCGCCCACTTCCATGTCGCCCAGGCTTATTACCAGCTCAACGACCGCGAGAAAACCCGCGAGCACGTGCTGGCCTCGCTCGAAGCCGCCCCCGGCTACCGCCCGGCGCAAAAACTTCTCCTAGAGATCGACCGCTAACCTATGACCACCACCACGGTTTCTCCCATCGAAACGACTGATTATCGAGAGCTGGTCACCCGCTTCCGCGACACCCAGACGCGCATCCGCGAGCAGGTCCGCCGCGTCATCGTGGGCCAGGAAGAGGTCGTCGACCACCTCCTGCTCACCCTCTGGGTCGGCGGCCACTGCCTCATCACCGGCATGCCCGGCACCGCCAAAACGCTGCTCGTCCGCACCCTCGCCACCACTCTCGGTCTCAAGTTCAAGCGCATCCAGTTCACCCCCGACCTGATGCCCACCGACGTCACCGGCACCGACATCATCGAAGAGGACGTCACCACCGGCCACCGCAAGTGGACCTTCGTTCCCGGCCCCATCTTCACCAACGTCCTGCTCGCCGACGAGATCAACCGCACGCCTCCTAAAACGCAAGCCGCCCTGCTCGAAGCCATGCAGGAGGTAAGCTGCACCGTCCGCGGCGCGA
This sequence comes from Bryobacterales bacterium, assembly GCA_035632135.1. GTDB lineage: Bacteria > Acidobacteriota > Terriglobia > Bryobacterales > JACQDG01 > DASQHK01. The sequence goes on along the minus strand of DASQHK010000670.1, from coordinate 2,502 downwards.
CATACAAATTGGATCCCCCGTTCTTCGTCCTGGCCACCCAAAATCCCATCGAGCTGGAAGGCACGTATCCCCTCCCCGAGGCCCAGCTAGACCGATTTCTTTTCAATATCATTCTGGATTATCTGAATGTGCCGGATGAGATGGAGGTGGTGGGCCGCAACACCTCCGGCGAGCTACCCACCGTCGACGCCTGCACCAACGCCGCCGAGATCATCGCTTTCCAAAAACTGGTCAAGCTCGTTCCGATCTCGGAAAACGTCACCCGCTACGCCGTAGAGTTGTTCCGCGCCACCCGCCCCCACGAAGCCGCCGCGCCCGAGGCCATCAAGAAATACGTGAACTACGGCGCCAGCGTCCGCGCCACCCAATTCCTGGTGCTGGCCGCCAAGGCCCGTGCTCTGGCCCGCGGCAATTATCACGTCGGCTACGACGACCTCCGCGCCCTGGTCCTCCCCGTCCTGCGCCACCGCGTGCTGACAAATTTCCACGCCGAGTCCGACGCCGTCACGGTAGACCAGATCCTCCAGAAGCTCCTGGACGCCATCCCCGCCCCGAGAGACTAATAGGGACTCGCCAACGTGCCCGCCCAACGCCTTCTCGACCCCCAGGTTCTCGCCCGCATCTCCACGATCGAGCTGGTGGCCAAGACCGTCGTCGAGGGCTTCGTCGCCGGCCTCCACCGCTCGCCCTACTTCGGTTTCAGCCAGGAATTCGCCGAGTACCGCCCCTACGTCCCCGGCGACGACCCCCGCTTCGTCGACTGGAACGTCTTCGCCCGCACCGAGCGCACCTATCTCAAGCGCTACCTCGGCGAAACCAACACGGCGCTGATTCTCCTGTTCGACGCCAGCGCCTCCATGGGCTACCGCTCCACCGGCGTCGCCAAGATCGAGTACGCCCGCTTCCTCGCCGCCTCGCTCTCCTACATGGCCCTGCATCAGCACGACGCGGTCAGCCTGATCGTTTTTGACGAGAAGGTTCGGCAGTACCTGCCACCCTCCACCCGCCCCGGCCAGTTGCACGGCGTCCTCCACGCCATCGAGCGCGCCGAACCCGCCACGCGCACCAACATCGAGCAACCCTTCGAGCACTTCCAGCAGTTCTACACGCGCCGCGGCCTGGTCGCCGTGATCTCCGATTTTCTGGTCGCCCCCGAGCGCATCCTCAAAGCCGTCCGCCCGCTCTGCTATCACGGCAACGACATCATCCTGTTCCATATCCTCGATCCCGCCGAGCTTTCCCCGCAGTTGCGCGACGCCACCCTGCTCGAAGACATGGAAACCGGCGAGCGCATGGAAGTCTCCCCCGAGTACGCCCGCGGCGAGTACCGCCGCCTCATCCAGGCCCACATCGACACCCTCCGCGCCGAAGCCCGCGGCGCCCGCGCCGACTACCTGCTGCTCGACACCTCCAAGCCCCTCGACACCGCGCTCAAGGAGTACCTCTCCTTCCGCCAGCGCCGCAGAATGTGAAAAATCCGGCGGCCCCCCGCCGAGGTGATCTGCCCCTTCCCCGAAGGTCAGATAGCAAAGATCTGGTCCACCGCGATCCTCAGCCCCGGCAGCAGCTCCGGCTCCTCCAAGCTCTGGCCGGGACCCACCCTCCGCGCTTCTCCTGACCGCCGATGAATGATGACGTGCTTGGTCTCAGGGTACACAATCCACACCGCCGTCGTGCCCGCGCGAAGGTATTGCTCCGTCTTACGATCCAGGTCCTCCGCCATGTCGGTCGGGGAAACGACCTCGACGGCCAGGTCCGGAGCCCCCCGCAGGCTTCCGCCTTTCACAACCTCCCTGCCGGCGAGCGTCGATTTTCGCACCAGGCTCACATCCGGGGCACGGTCGGTATCAGGCCCGAGCAGAAACCCGGCGTTTTGCGTGAGGATGAAATCGGCGCCTGTCTGGTCCAGATGATTCCCCAGAATGTGGGCCACGTTTGCCTGGACGGCGCCATGCAGCAAACTCCGATGTGATGTTTCGATCACCCGGCCTTCGTCCAGTTCGCGGAAAACGCCCTCTTGCTCCGGCAAGTCCGCATACTGCTCGAAGGTCATCAGCGTCTGTAGCGTCTGTGTTGCCATGCCCCTGCTCCACGCCCATCCTATCAGACGCCATCCCGTTAGCTGATCAGCCATCGCTCTGCAGCCCGGCGTGGTGACGCCAAGACCCGGTTCCCCGGCCAGGATGGAATCCTGGTTGAAACGCCCCCTGCGGCCGCCGCGTCCCAATCAGTGCAGCGGCACATCTTCCGGCTCAAACGTGCCGTCCATGGAATGACCTCCCGGACCGACTTGGTCGCAAGCGCGTTCTCCAAAAACAAAGGAGATTTTAGGCGTGAGACACATTTGCAGCTACCTTCCCTTGTGTTCCCTGTTGCTTTTCTGCATCCCGGCCGCCAGAGCGCAGAGTTCGCTCGACGTTAACATCGGCTTCGGCTCTGCCCATGTCAAGTCATCTGGAGCCGGCATCGAAAATGCCTCCTCCCCTAACGCTTTCGGCTCCT